>JAPLUP010000510.1 GCA_026397575.1 Candidatus Zixiibacteriota bacterium | reverse complement strand
CGGGAAGTGAAGGGAGACAACACGATGCGTCTGGGACCGGAGGTGGTCTACAACGCCGGCGGCCCGGATGATTGGGGCTATATCTGGATTAACTCGGACGAACCGGGTGGTCCAACCTACAACTGGATCGACATCGAGGCGACGGGCACGGATATTACCTCGGGACTGGCAGACGATAGCTTCATCGGTCCCTTCCCGCTTCCATTCACATTTCCGTTTTATGATTCGAGCTACACGGAATTCTATATAAGTTCAAATGGCGTACTTGGTTTTGGGCCGACGGTAAACTACGAATCTATGAGCAACGTGGCGTTGCCGAGCGCTTCGAGCACCACGCCCAAGAATGTGATC
This sequence comes from Candidatus Zixiibacteriota bacterium, assembly GCA_026397575.1. Lineage (GTDB taxonomy): Bacteria > Zixibacteria > MSB-5A5 > CAIYYT01 > CAIYYT01 > CAIYYT01. The sequence continues at coordinate 1,882 of JAPLUP010000510.1, read as the reverse complement.
TGTTGGTGCTGGGATGATCTGAACATCTTGGATGCTGACAATCCGGGTGGGAAGGTCGTGTACGAGACGGTGGGGAGTGATCTTGTGATCGAATACGTTCGTTATCCGGAGTATGAGTCGGCGGTCAATCCGGGGGATTTGATCACCGCGGAAATCATCCTGTCGCCCAACGGAAATATCAAGTTGCAGTATCAGACGATCGCGCCGGGGTTTGACATTCTGGGGAACACGATTGGTATCCAGAACCGGACGGGTACGATGGGTCTGACGGTCGCGATCAACACTGACTATCTGCACAATAACCTGGCTGTACAAATTGTCAAGCCGAAGCAGTGGTTGTTTGCGGTACCATCGTCGGGCGAGGTACCATATGGACAGTCAGCGACGGTGCAGTTGATCTTTTCGGGAGTCGATTTGGATACGGGGAGCTATCAAATGAACCTGAAGGTGTCTTCGAATGATCCGGACTCGGTGGATGCGTTGCAAACGCTACCGGCGCACTTGAACGTGGCGCCGCCGCCGCCTCTGTGTGGTGACGCGACAGGAGAGCATGTAATAGATATCTCGGATGCGGTTGCTTTAATCGCGTACATCTTCGCCGGCGGTCCAGCGCCGACTCCGTATTCGTCGGGGAATGCCAACTGCGACTCCTTGGTTGATATTTCCGATGTGGTGTATTTGATCACCTACATTTTCTCGGGCGGTGCGGCGCCCTGTGCGAGCTGCAAGTAGGTTAGCTTGCCTCAGACGCAACGCGCCATGCACGCACCAAGTGTTTTGGAGGGGCGACTTTGCTGAGTCGCTCCTTTTGATTTGCGGTGATCTTCATCTCCGGCCGCGTTAGGCAATAAATTTGGGCGCTTTGACAGCCGCACCGGTGTTTCCGGCCAATCTCCGCTTGCCAAGAAAGTCTTGCCCGGATAGTTCGGGATTGTTATCCTTGCAGAGCGCGCTTTGGAATCATTTGAGAGCGCTGTTGTCGATGCGCAGCGCTGAAACTGGCGATAAGCAAGATTTTCAAGAAGCATTTGGAAAAGCTGGCGAAGATTTCTTTCGACAAAATGGGTTCGATTATTGCCGAGCGAAAGGGCACGGCCGCTGATCCCAAGATCATGGTCGTCGGTCATCTTGACGAAATCGGCTTCATGGTTTCCGAAATCACCGGCAATGGCTTTATCAAGTTGTTGCCATTAGGTGGTTGGTGGGGACACATCACCCTGGGACAACGCGTGGTTGTCCTGGGCAAAAAGGGTGCCGTGATCGGTGTTATTGGCTCCACCCCTCCGCATATTCTTGAGCCGGAAGCGCGCAAGAAGGTGCTGGAAGTCACCGACATGTATGTTGACGTCGGTGTCAGGGGCAAATTCGATGTCAAGAAGAAACTGGGCATTCACGTCGGTGATGTGGTCGTTCCGGATACCAAGTTTACGATCATGGCGACCAAGGATATGTATCTCGCGAAGGCGATAGATAACCGGTTCGGTTGTGCGGCGGCGATTGAAGTGATGTGGCGGCTGGAGAAAGTCAAGCATCCGAACACGCTCTATTCAGTCGGTAGCGTACAGGAAGAAGTCGGATGTCGCGGCGCCGGTACGGCGGCATGATTCCGAATGTCAAGTTGCGCCAGTTTGTCGTGGAGACTGCTGACAAGCTTAAGATCAAATATCACTTTTCCAGCATGGCGCGCGGCACTACGGACGGCAGCCGCATCCACATTTCGCGCGCCGGGGTGCCGACAATCGTGCTCGGAGTGGCAGTTAGATATATCCACGGTCACAACGCCATCATGTATCGCGGCGACTACGATGCCTCGGTCAAGTTGGTAACGGAACTCGTCAAGAAGCTGGACGCCAAGACGGTGAAGTCGTTTACGCAAAGCTGA
>JAPLUP010000140.1 GCA_026397575.1 Candidatus Zixiibacteriota bacterium | reverse complement strand
TATCGAACACAGCAGCCAACGAGGCAGCAACACGGCCGGAGAATGAGATGCCAGCTCTAAATAAGTACATTGAGCACATTCGTTCCGCTGCGGCGGAAACCAATCTGCCTGAAGACTTGTTGAAGTCGATGATTCTGCGCGAATCGGGGGGCAACGCTCAGGCCGTTTCCCGCAAGGGAGCAGCCGGATTGATGCAGCTTATGCCCGATACCGCAAAAGCGATGGGGGTCAGCGATCGTTTCGATCCGAAAGAGAGCATCATGGGAGGGGCAAAATACTTGCGGTCGTTGGTGGATCGTTTCGGTGACCTAAAAACGGCTCTGGCCGCTTACAACGCCGGTCCGACGAACGTGGCGCGGAATGGCGGTAAGGCGCCGTTCGTTGAAACAGGCAAGTATGTCGAAACGATACTTTCTGATCTTTCGAAGAGCAAATGAGTGAAGTAATTAGCGAGATGTTCCGAAAAGGTTACTAAGAGGAGCTCGTTTGGAACAGAAGATACTACAACTGATCAAACTCATCGGAGAAGAGGTCGTCATTTTTGAAACGTTTCTTGAACTGTTGAATCGTCAACAGGAAGCACTGGTCGCAAATGACATGGAGCTTCTGGCGACAGTCACTCAAGAACAAGAGCGACTTGCTCTCACGACGTCACAGGCTGAAAAGCGCCGCACCGAACTGGTGCGAACCTTGTCGCAGGAGTTGAACCGTGACTCGAATGATATCAATCTGACTGAGTTGGCCAAACTGGTAGCCGAGCCGGAGTTGAACCAGTTGCGGACACTTCAGGCAACTCTGACAGGTCTCCACGGCCAGATCTCGACCATCAAGTCCCGAAACGACTTCCTGATTCGGAAGTCAATGGAATACGTCAACAACACCTTGACGTACCTATCCGCGGCGGGGGAAAAAGAAGCGACATATGCTGCCGATAAAAACAAGCGCGTCGGCAACGGTCGTTTAGCCGTTGTTGATTGGAGGATATAGGAATGCCGGGACTGTTCTCGGGATTGGAAATCGGTAAGCGGGCGCTGATGGCGCAGCAGTTGGCGATGAATACGGCGTCGCACAACATAGCCAATTCAACGACGCCCGGCTATTCGCGACAGCGAGTCAGTCTGGTTGCCAGCTATCCGGCCGACACTCCTCAGGGGAGCGTCGGTACGGGCGTACTTGCCGACAGCGTGCGTCATATCCGCGATCTGTTTTTGACCGAGCAGTATCGTGGTGCTAATAGCAATCAGACTCAATGGGAAACAACGCACAAGACACTGTCGCAGATCGAGTCGTTCTTCAACGAACCCAGTGACACGGGTCTCGCCCAGTCGATTTCCGATTTTTGGAACGCCTGGGAGAATCTGGCGACTAATCCGACTGCCCGTAGCACGGTCATCGAAAAGACAAAAGTGCTGGTCAATGGGCTTAAACAATATGCCACGCAACTTAACGATCTGCAGGCGAGCCTCGATTCCGAGATTACAAATCGCGTGCAGCAGATAAACCAACTGGGAGGTCAGATTGCGGCCATCAACAAGCAGATCGTCGGTGCAGAACTCGCCGGAGACAAAGCAAATGACCTGCGTGACAAGCGTGACCTGTTGGTTGACAATCTTTCCGTGCTTACGCAGGTGCGTACGATCGAACGGCCCAATGGGTCTCTGACCGTGCTGTTAGGTTCGATGGCTCTGGTTGACGGCAGTGATTCCCTGGGTATTGCTACCAAGATCGAACAGAGCGGACATTCCACTGTCACACGGGCTGTCTGGGAGAATACAAACTTCGATATCGAGTTTAGCGGAGGCGAACTGCATGCGCTCCAGCAATTGCGTGACAAGTCGCTACCGGAATACCAGGACGGTCTTGACACGCTGGCCAAGACCATTGTCGAGCAGGTGAATACGATCCACCGTGGCGGCGTCGGCGCGACCGGTTCCACGGGAATCAACTTCTTTTCACAGTTCAACACGACGGCGATGACGATTTCACTGAACACGGAAATTGAAAATGATCCTAATTTGATAGCCGCGTCTCTTTCGGGGGAGCCGGGAGATACTCGAAACGCCCAGGCGATCAGCGAGCTTAGATCCAGTGCTGTCCTATCAGACAATTCGGTGACGATCAGCGAGTTTTATGCTGGTCTGGTGGGGACTTTGGGGATTAAGACGCAAGAAGCGTCGAACCTCAAGGACAATTACAACTTGCTGGCAACACAGATGGACAACGCCAAGCAATCGGTGCAGGGAGTATCGATTGACGAGGAAATGACTAACATGATGAAGTATCAGCGGGCGTATGAAGCGTCGGCGCGCATGATAACCTATATCGACTCCGCTTTGGAGACTATCATTAGCGGCATGGGCGTGACAAGATAACCAACCACGGAGGGTGGATTGCTCATTCTAACACGGAAGTTAGGTGAATCAATCACGATAGGTGACAACATCAAGGTCACCGTACTGGGCATTTACGGCCGTCAGGTTCGCCTTGGCATAGACGCGCCTCTGAAAGTGGTAGTCCACCGCGAAGAGGTGTATGTCCGCATCCAAGCCGAGAACCGGAAAGCGGCTCAGGCGGGCAAGAAAGACTTGATGTCAGTCGTGAACATGCTCAAGAACAAGTTCAAGAGCGAACTGAAGCCCGGCACGCCCAAGACAGAGTTGGAGTACCGGGATCAGAAGCACAAGCGCAATATCAGGCCGGAAGGCAAGCCATAGGGATGCGATTGTGAGCGATAAAAAACAGATTCAGGTCGAGAAAGAAATCGACCTGGTGCGACCGGGAAAGGGTGGCACTCCGGATAAAGCACAGGACGAACTGAGCTTGCCGATCGGAGCCGATCAGGGATTTGTCTATTACGAAGAGTAAGGGAATATGAGAGTTACCAATGAGATGATTGCCAATCAGGTTGTCTATAACCTGACGCAAAACATCAATCGGTTCTACGTACTGCAAAACCAGATGTCGACTAACCGGAGGATCAACAAGGCCTCTGACGATCCGGTGGGTACGATCAAAGATCTTTCCTACCGCGAGCGTCTGAACGATCTGGCGCAGTACAAGAGCAATATCGCGATCGGTCAAACGTGGCTCTCCACCGTCGATTCGGCGCTAAACGATATCAACACCGCAATTAGTGGCGCGCATAGTGCCGCCGTGGAGATGTCCAATGACACCTTCGACGCCGTCGCGCGCGAAGCCGGCGCCAATGAAGTGCAATCGCTGCTGGACCAGATTCTGGCGGCTGGCAACTCACAGCTTCAGGGTAATTACCTGTTCTCCGGCTATCGAACCCGCACGCCGCCATTCGAGTCGACGTCAGTTGGTGTTGTCTACCGCGGTGATTCCGGCGCGATCAATTATACTATCGATAGCAAAGCCAAAGTGCAGATCAACACGATCGGTTCAGATCTACTGACCAAGCCGTTTGCCGTGATCGGAGCGACGGCGGATATCCAATCGGGAATTGTCGCGGCCACGCCACTGACGACTCTAAATCACGGCCAGGGAGTGGATTTGTCGCCGGGAACCTTCACCGTGAAGGATCTCAATCTCAACAATACGGTAACTGTCAATATCTCTGCGGTTGCTACCATCGGCGATGTGATCCAGGCGATCAACCTCCAGTTGAATGCCGGCGGTATTACTAACGTTACGGCCTCGTTGGGTCTGGAAGGCAACAACGTGCGTTTGGTGGCGACCGAAAACCCGACCATCAGCGCCGTCACCTCGCTAACCAGTCTCAATCACGGGAGTGGTGTGGATATGCAGCCGGGCAAGTTCGTAATTCGAAATCAGACTGGCTCGACCCTTGTCACCATCGATCTGACCGGAGATGTCACAGTAGGTGATGCAATCGCTTCGATCAACGCCCAGTTGGTTGCAGCCGGCGTCGCCAATGTCACGGCAACAATCAATCCGGGAGGCACGGGAATCGACATTACCGATACGAACGCTGTGCCGTTGGGACTATATACCGAAGAAACAAGCATCTATGATTTCATGGCCGCCAATCTCGGATTGACCGGCGCCATTGATCCGGTGCTGAACGGTCAGGATGTTCATCCCGGACCAAGCTTTGAAGTGTCCGAGTCCGGCCCCGGCAGTACCACGGGTGCAGATATAGGGCTCTTAGGTACATTCACAAGCAACCAGATTGGCAAAGGCCTGTCGCCTCAACTGCAGCCCGCCATGACTCTGGCGCAACTGCGCAACAATAACGGCATTCCGCCGGGTGGAATTCGGATTGCCCAAGGTGATGCCGCTGTGACGATCGACACTTCCGCCGGTATCACAACGGTGCAGGATTTGCTCAATGCGATTAACGGCTCGGGACTGGCGATAACGGCATCGATCAACGCCGATCAAACCGGCATTCAGATAATTAACAACGATCCGACGCGGACGTTGATCGTCAACAATGCTGATAACGCGCGCTCCGCCAGCGCCCTGGGAATTTTCGGCTCCACCGACGTGCTTGGCAGTATGATGCTGTTGGTCGAGTCGCTTCGCAACAATGACCGCAGTTCGATATCCGATCTGATCGGCACGCTCGATTCCGGATTGAACACTGTGCTCAACCAACGTGCGTCAACGGGAGCCAAAGTCATCCGCATGGAGACGACGCTAAGTCGGTTGGAGGATTACACTGTCAACTACACCAAGCTGCTTTCCGATGTGGAAGACGCCGACATAACCAAGCTGATTACTGATTTGGCGATGGCGGAGAATGCCTATCAATCGGCGCTCAATGCTGCGGCGAAAATCATACAACCATCACTGCTCAATTTTCTGAGGTGAGGTAAGATGTTACTGGAGACACGTCAATTCGGGCCCATCGAAATTACGGACGATGACATCATCAGGTTTCCGAAGGGAATACTTGGCTTCGAGGAGCTGGAACAGTATGTCATTATCGACCACGTCGACTCGCTGCCGTTTCGTTGGCTACAGTGCGTCGATGCGCCTGGTCTGGCTTTCGTAGTTGTCAATCCGGTTATCTTCTTCCCCGACTATCGCGTAGAAGTGCACGCCAAAGAGGTCGCTGATATCGGTGTGGACGATCCCCATGATGTCGAAATTCTCGCCATCGTAACGATCCCGCCGCAGATCGAGCAAATGGCGGCCAATCTGCAAGGGCCAATCTTGATAAACGCAGCTAATAGAACAGCCAAGCAGTTGGTGCTTACCAACAGCGAATATTCCGTTCAACACTCTATCACTGAACAACTGTCTCACATTCAGAAACTGAAGGAGCGGCATCCGGTGGCAATTGTGGAGTTGACGCCATGAGTCTGATGATTCACCACAGCTACGAGCCGATCACTACCCCTAAGTGATGGAGTAATGCACGGGCATGCATAGGAGTGCGCATGACAAAAGCCCGGACCAAATCGCCGCTTCCACGGATGGGAGCTGATGCTGATGACCAGATCCAGACCATAATCAACAAAGCGTCACAGGAGATCAATGCCGGCCGTCTCGACACAGCCGCTTCTCTCCTGAAGGAAGCCGTCATCCGCGTGCCCGGCTCCGGTGAGCTGCTCACGGCAGCGGCGCTGTTGTCGTTGCAGGTAGGTGATAGTGCGAACGCCGAGATATACTTTGTGAAGGCGCTGCAACTGTCGCCTACCAACAAGGACGTCATTCACAATCTGGCGCTGATGTATTGGAGCGAAAGCAAA
>JAPLUP010000006.1 GCA_026397575.1 Candidatus Zixiibacteriota bacterium | reverse complement strand
CGATGTTCGCGACACCAAGTCAGGTAGAGACTCCGAGTCATAGTTTCGGGGAATCGGACAAGGTTGTCCAATTCCTTGAACACCAATCATAGCTCCTCACCGCTAGTTGTCAATAACTTTTTGCGGTGTCACCGATTCGCCCTTTTGACGATCTTGCAGCCGCCAGCACCGTGCCTGCCTCGGAGTCACTGACATTGCCGCCGAACTGGCACGCCTTAAGCAACAGGGAACCCGTTTGATAGACGAGCAACCCCGAGTCGGTGCAGGCGGTCACAAAATCGCATTTGTCCATCCCGAATCAACCGGTGGCGTGCTGATCGAACTGGAAGAGACGGAGTAGCCTCTGGCAAGCAAAATCCACAGCTTTCGTCGGGTTTTCCAGCCAAATAGTTGTTGACTTGCTTGGGAAAAATCCTACCTTCCCACGCAATAGTTTGGGAGGATTGCCTGAGCAGTTTCGAGACCTATTTTCCTATCTTTTTTCAAATCGTACTGGCGATCATCATCGGGGCCTTCATGTTCGGCGTTTCGGCCATGTTGGGGAGGCGTTCGAAAAGCCGCGTTAAAGACGAAGCATACGAATGCGGCATCGAAGTTACCACCGACACTCGTCACCGCTTTTCCGTCAAATTCTATCTGGTTGCGATCCTGTTCATCGTTTTTGACTTGGAGACGGTCTTCCTCTTCCCATGGGCGGTCAACTACAAGCAACTTGGCTTGTTTGGACTGGTCGAAATGGTCATCTTCGTTCTTATCCTTCTGGTCGGCTACGTATATATCGTTAAGAAGGGAGCGATCAAATGGGATTAGAAGAGAAGATTCCTGATGGCATAATTCTGGCTACCGCCGAGAAGGTGGTTAACTGGGCGCGCAAGCGGTCGACCTGGCCGTTTGGCTTCGGGCTGGCGTGCTGTGCGATCGAAATGATGTCAAGCTTTGGCCCCAAGTACGACCTTTCCCGTTTTGGCATGGAAGTTATGCGCGCCTCGCCACGGCAGGCGGATTTGATGATAGTAGCCGGCAGAGTCTCAAACAAGATGGCGCCGGTGCTCAAACGGCTTTACGATCAAATGCCCAATCCGAAATGGGTGATCTCCATGGGCGCTTGTGCGTCTTGTGGCGGTATTTTCAACAACTACGCCATTTTGCAGGGCGTCGACAAAATCGTGCCGGTCGATATCTATGTTCCCGGTTGCCCGCCGCGACCGGAGCAGTTGATCGATGGCATCGTGAAGCTGCAGAAGTTGATCGATCAGGAGAAGCTCAAAGGCGATTCCAGGCAGAGCGCCTAAGCAGATTTGTATGCCAGAACCCTTGCGGTTCTGACTTAGATGGGAATTATCGGTAAGCTTAACGGATGAATAACGTCACCCGCGAACGAGTTACAGCCCAGTTCGGCGACAAGATACTCGCAACCACCGAGAGCTTTGGTGAGTTGGCGTTTGCCGTTGACAAGTCAGCGATTGTCGCACTGACGCGTTTTCTCCGTGACGACATCGCACTGAAATACGTGCATCTATCCGATATCACCGCAACCGATTGGCCTGAGCGCGAGCAGCGTTTTGAAGTGATCTACCATCTGTACTCCTACGACTTGACGGAGTACGTCCGATTCAAAGTACACGTCGCCGACAAAGAATCGGTGCCGACGCTCACCGGCGAATGGGATACTGCCAATTGGCTGGAGCGGGAAGTATTTGATCTGTTCGGCATATCTTTCGACGGTCATCCCGACTTGCGCCGCATCCTGCTCTGGGATGAATTCGAGGGACATCCGCTTCGCAAAGACTATCCGCTGACCTACGAAACCCCGCAATTCACATACAACAAGGATTTGCCACCGGAGGTCATCAAGTAGTGCAAACTGAGACGATGACCGTCAACCTTGGTCCTCAGCATCCGGCGACCCACGGCGTTCTGCGTGTGGTCCTGGAGCTTGACGGCGAGGTAGTCATAAAATGCACTCCCGAAGTCGGCTATTTGCATACCGGTATCGAGAAGACCGCGGAAGCGAAGCTGTACTATAAGGTTATTCCGATGACCGATCGCATGGACTATCTCGCGCCGATGTCGAACAATCTCGGTTATTGTCTGGCGGTCGAGAAGTTGCTTGGCGTCGAAGCGCCACCAAAAGCGCAGTGGGCGAGGGTTCTGCTCACGGAAATCACGCGGCTTAATTCGCATCTGGTCTGGCTCGGTACGCATGCGCTTGATATCGGCGCCATGAGCATGTTGCTCTACGTCTTTCGCGAACGCGAGGACCTGCTTACCATCTATGAAGCCGTTTCCGGCCAGCGAATGATGTCCACCTATTTTCGCATCGGTGGATTGGCGGATGACTTGCCAGATGACTTCGAGCCGATGGTGCGCAAGGTTCTCAAGACTTTTCCGGTACGCTTCCAGGAATACGAAAACATCCTGACCAACAACCGCATCTGGCGTAACCGCACTATCGGCGTTGGTGTGATCAGCAAGGAAGAGGCCATCAAGTCGGGAATCACGGGTCCCATGCTGCGAGCCGCCGGTGTCAAACACGACCTGCGCAAAGCCAGACCCTATTCCAGCTACGAGAAGTTTGATTTTGAAATACCGACTCAGCAAGCTTCCGATTGTTTCGCGCGATATCAGGTTCGCCTCGAGGAAATGCGACAGAGCCTGCGCATTATCCAGCAGGCAATGGACGGTATGCCGGAAGGCCGCTATCTGGCGCGCGTGCCGGGCGTCGTCCTACCCACCAAGGAAGAAGCGCTCTTCCAGATGGAAGCCATGATTTATCACTTCAAATTGGTTACCGAAGGCTTCCACCCTCCGAAAGGCGAAGTGTACGTGACGATCGAGTCTCCCAAAGGGGAGTTAGGGTACTACATCGTTTCCGACGGCGGTACCATGCCATATCGAATGCGCGTACGGCCACCGAGCTTCGTCAATATCTCGGCGCTATCGAAACTCGTGGTCGGCAGACTGCTGGCGGATGTCATCGCGTGCATAGGCTCAATTGACATTGTGCTTGGCGAGGTGGACAGATGATCTTATCAGATTCGGCCAAGTTACAGATTTCACAAACCGCCAAGCGCTATCCCAAAGTCCGATCGGCGATTCTTCCTGCGCTGCATGTCGCCTATGAAGAGCATGGTTATCTAAGTGACCAGATGTATGAGGAAATCGCGCAGGTATTGGAGGTGAAGTTTGTTGAAGTCGCCGAGGCGGCGTCATTCTACACAATGTTTCCCAAGGCCAAACGCGGCAGGTATCTGATTCAGGTCTGCCGCAATATCTCCTGTGCGTTGCTCGGTTCGCATCACCTGACTGCATATTTGCTGGACAAACTGAATGTCGAGTTGGGCGAAATCACGGCGGACGGTTTGTTCACCGTTGTCGAAGCCGAATGTCTTGGCAGTTGCACAACCGCTCCGATGATGCAGGTCAACGCACACTACTACGAAAACTTGACGGTCGAAAAAGTCGACCGCCTGATTGATGAATTCCGGAGTCAGAAATAGAGCCGATGGAAACTAAACTGTTAACCCAATACGTCAGCGATCCGCAGCAGCACACGATAGAACGTGCCATCGAGCATGGTGCTTATCAAGCGTGGCAGAAGGTGCTGAAAGAAATCGCTTCCGCTGATCTGATTCAGATTGTCAAAGATTCCGGCTTGCGTGGTCGCGGTGGCGCCGGTTTTCCGGCCGGCATGAAATGGAGCTTCGTGCCCAAAGATTCGCCGAAGCCCAAATATCTCTGCTGCAACGCCGATGAATCCGAACCCGGCACTTGCAAGGACCGCGTGCTGCTTGAAGGCGATCCACATGCGGTCGTCGAAGGTATGATGATTGCGTCCTATGCCATCGGCTGTCACACGGCGTTCTTCTACATCCGGGGTGAATATGACGTTAGTCAAGTGCGGATGTCCAAGGCCATCGATGATGCGTACGCGAAAGGCTTCCTCGGCAAAAACATTCTCGGCAGTGGCTACGATCTTGATATCGTCGTCCATCGCGGCGGCGGCGCCTATATCTGTGGCGAGGAAACCGCGCTCTTGAGTTCTCTTGAGGGGGACAAGGGTCTGGCGCGCCTCAAGCCGCCGTTCCCGGCTGTTGAAGGGCTTTACAATTGTCCCACCATCATTAACAACGTCGAGACGCTTGCCAATCTCCCGCACATCGTTATGAAAGGTGCGCAATGGTTCGCCGGTCTCGGCACTGAGAAATCCAAAGGCACTCGCATCTTTTCCGTCTCCGGCCATGTAAAGAAGCCCGGCAACTATGAACTTGAACTTGGCTACTCTTTGCGGGACTTAGTCTACGGCCTTGCCGGTGGCATTCTCGATGACAGGCCACTGAAAGCTATCATCCCTGGAGGTTCGTCTACACCGCTTCTGCTCCCTGACAAGATCGACACCAAATTGGATTTCGAATCTGTCGCCGCTGCCGGATCAATGCTTGGCTCCGGTGCGATAATCGTGATGCACGAAGAAACCTGCATTGTCTGGGTGGCGGAGATCTTGGCGCATTTCTATATGCACGAATCCTGCGGTAAGTGCACCCCCTGTCGGCAGGGTACCGGCTGGATGTACGAAATTCTGCGTCGTATCGAGGCCGGTCATGGCAAAATGGAAGACATCGATACGCTCTTGGACATCGCCGACAACATCGAGGGCAACACGATCTGCCCGTTGGGGGATGCCGCTGCCGTACCGGTGATTTCGACTATCAAGTTGTTCCGTGATGAGTATGTCTATCACATCGAACACGGCAAGTGCAAGGTTCGGTCAGAGTTCAAATTGAGAGCGAAATGAGCGATTTTAATATCACCGTCAACGGTCAACAGATTCCCGTTACCAAAGGACAGACGGTGTTGCAGGCATCACTGGCCGCGGGCATTGATATCCCTGTCTTCTGCTGGCATCCGCAACTGGTGCCGGTAGGCGCATGCCGTATCTGCCTCGTTGAGATCGAGAAGCTACCCAAGCTACAGGTTGCCTGCGCCACAGTTGCCGCCGAGGGCATGATCGTGCACACCGACTCGCCCAAAACCATCAAGGCGCGGCAGGGCGTCCTCGAATTTATTCTGGCGCATCATCCACTCGATTGCCCTACCTGCGACAAGGGGGGCGAGTGTGATCTGCAAAATCTGACTTTCAAGTACGGTCTTGATTACAGCCGTCAGCATGAGCCTAAGCATCGCGTCATTGTCGATGCCAACTCAACCTTCGACGATTTGTCAATCGGCCCGGAGATCATTCGCAATCAGAATCGCTGCATCCACTGCTATCGCTGCACCCGTATTGTCGACGAAATCGCGTTTGAAGACGATCTCGGCGCTTATCAGCGCAGCTATCATACGGAGATCTTGCCGCCACCCGGACGCGAGATTCGCAATCTCTATTCCGGCAACGTCGTCGAATATTGTCCGGTCGGTGCTCTGACCAACGACGACTGGCGCTACAAAGTCCGCGTCTGGCTGACCAAACAGACCAGCGTGATCTGCCCGCATTGCCCTGACGGTTGCAACATGAAGCTTTGGAATTTCCACAATAAACTGTTCCGCGCCACCAGCAACGCCAACGAAAACATTGATAACGGGTTTCTCTGTGATATCGGTCGCTATGGCTACCAGTATGTCGCCAGTGCGGATCGCATAAAGCGCCCGATGGTGAGACGCTCAGGAGAATTGGTGGAAACCGGCTGGGAAGAGGCGCTAACTTTGATCAAAAAGCAGACTGATGACATCAAATCCAAGCTTTCCGGCAGCGGTTTCTTTGGCTTCATCGGTGACATTAGAACCAACGAGGAAATCTACGCATTCCAACGCTTACTGCGGCGTGTGATCGGCTCCAACAATATCGACCACCGCTTCCATCGCCGTCGTCGGCTGACTCCGGGTGAGGAAGTTAGCAGTCGCGGCATCGAATCCGATAACGCAGAATTCAAGGATATTGAAAACGCCGACGTCATTGTCGTGCTTGGTTCCGACCTGCATTCGGAAAATCCGATCACCTCGCTACGAGTCAAACGCGCGGTGAAACGCCACAACGCGAAGGTGATTTTGCTCAATCCGCTGCCGACGCCGCTCGGTAATCGCACGGCCACGTTGGAAGTCACTTACAGACCCGGTACGGCAGCCGTGTTGCTGCACAGTATCATCGACGCGATGGTGGGTTTGTCCCGATTCGACGCTTCCGCCCTCAAGCTGACCGCTAACGAGATTGCCGACTTCCGCAAAGCCAACGCTGCATACTCGGGAGCTAAGGGTTCCAAAATCACCGATGTCGACGTATCGCTAGTATCGCGCGTCGCGGAAATGTTGGCTGCGGCGCAGAATGTTTTCATTCTCGCCGGTAGCTATGTCGAACGTGATCCCTTGCGGGACTCACTACACCTTGCGGTTGCGAATCTGCAATCCTTCTGCAAGTCCGCGCGAAAGATATTTCTGCCACCCGATAGCAACTCTGTTGGCGCCGCG
>JAPLUP010000250.1 GCA_026397575.1 Candidatus Zixiibacteriota bacterium | reverse complement strand
AGGGACTACATTCTCGGCGCCCTGCGCAAGTCTAATTGGGTGAAGAAGTATGCAGCCGAGTCTCTGGCTATCCCGGAATCGACGTTGCGGCTGAAGATAAAGCAGTATCACATCACCCAGGAATAACCTCCCCTACTTTTTCCACGATCACGTGTCCATCCACCTCGCTGAGATGCGTCCAGTGCGTTCCTGTTCGTCGTGTGTCTTATCTGGGAGTGTCGGAGAGCCTCTTTTTCGGTGGTTGCTTGCGATTCGTCACCGAAGTACATTGGCACCGTGAGCGAATGTTTGCCAGAGAAACAACGACTCCCGTGGGACTACCTCGGGTTGGTGACCGACACCGGTGAAGCCAACATGGCTCTCGATCGCTCCCTTTTGGCACAGTTGCAGGCAGGCACACGCCTGCGACCGGCAGTGCGTTTCTACGTTTGGGAGAAACCGACGATCAGTCTGGGAACGAACCAGATTGTTGACGAGGCAATCGAGAGAGGGGCTGCAACGCGTTTGGGCTACGATACTGTCAGAAGACCGACCGGCGGTCGGGCGCTATTGCATAAGGGTGATATCTGCTACATGATCGCTGCGCACAAAGATCATCATCCGCTTTTCCATTCTTTGACCTCTACTTATCGCGCAATCGGCACCGCTATCGCCGATATGTTGTTGTCGCTCGGAATAGACTTGACCGACCTTCCCACTTCGAGCGCCGAGTCCCGCAGGAGTCTCAATCCCTGCTTCGCAATGCTTGGCCCCTTCGAAGTGACGGTCGCTGGTAAGAAAATCTGTGGTAGCGCTCAATTTCGATCGGGCGGATTCTTCCTGCAGCACGGTTCCATCCGAGTGCGCAATAATTGGAATTCAGACGACCTAACCGGCTTGTGGCCAACCGGTTATGAGCTTGAAGCTGGCAGAGTGACCTCCGTCGATTGTGAACGCGGCCAAATCACCGCTTTCTCCGAGATTGAGGCCGGATTTTTGGAGGCGCTTGAGCGACACTTCTGTATTAGCATCATTTGCGCCTAGTCCGACTGACATTGTCTGTCCGTAAGGGGAACTGGGGGGCGGTTCCGGGAATTTCCGCGCCGAGTCCCATCCAACCGACCAACTTCATGTTTGCAGTCAGACGCAGAAAAAACGCGGTCAAGATTAAACAAAATCGGGGGTTATGAGTCTATAGTAACGGAGTCGAGCAGGCGGATTTCCGCGGTAACTTTTCCCTTGACACAGCCGAAGTCCGACTGCTTATTAAGCTTTTGCCATGCTTGAGCATGCGAGTTTGTCTTGTTCAGATCGCTGCCAACATGAGGGAGTACGAATAGAGGTCACTGCTAACGCTTCACAGCAATCAAAGAATGATACGAATGTTGCGGCAGTAAGTTGCATGGTCATCTGACTAGGTTAGAAAAATATGAAGATTCAATCATACTCGATCTCAATTCGAGAAGGAGGTTTGTCCATGCGGACAGGCAAGGTATTCATAAGGGTTTTGATCATTGCCGTTCTGGCGATGTTTGCCGCCTCGAGTGTCTTCGCCGGCACTACGGGGAAGATCAAAGGCAAGGTCATCGACAAGAAGACCAAAGAGCCGATTCCCGGCGCACCCGTTCAGATTGAAGGAACAACGATGGGTGCTCTGACCGGCCCCGACGGCGAGTACATGATTATCAACGTTCCTCCGAAGGTTTACAATGTCGTCGCCAAGCTCGTCGGCTATATCCCGATGAAAATCGAAGGAGTTGAAGTCACGGTAGACCACACTTCAATGGCTGATCTGACGTTGGAGGCAACCACAATAATAATCGAAAAGGCTCAGGTTGTGACGGCAGAGCGAGATCTGCTCAGACTGACCGAGACCCAAAACATGAGACAGTTGACCGCTGAGAACATCAAGAACATGCCTGTCACCACCGTGGCCGAGTTGATGGCGATTCAGGTCGGTGTGGTTACGCGTGGGGGGCAGATACACGTGCGCGGCGGTCGTACCAACGAACTCACATACATGGTCGACGGTGTGTCGATCAAGGACCCTTTGGGCGGTGCCGGTATGGTCGATCAAGCGATGAACATCTCCGGTAACGTGATCGAGGACATGCAGATTATCAAGGGTGGTTTCGACGCCGAATACGGCAATGCCACTGCCGGTATCGTGACGATCTCGACCAAGGCTGGTTCTGACGTGACGACTGGTACGATGCAGTATTTCACCGATGATTTCGGCACAAACATTCTGAACAAGAACTCTTTCAATTACGACCGACTGGAGTTTAACCTCTCCGGTCGTGAACCTCTCTTGTCGGACAAGGTTCTCCCCAAACTTGGCATCAACTGGTTTTCCGACAAACTCTATTACGCGGTGTCCGGAGCTGCGGACAAGTCTGACGGCTACGCGAACTACAAGCAGTACTTTACGGACGCGACTAATCGCGACTTCAAGAAGCGTTCGATTTTCGGACTCTTCAATTTGGAAGACCGGATGCAAAACGCTTACGAAGCGCAAGTCAAGCTCCGTTGGCAGGCAACACCCAAAATCAAGGTGACAGGAATCTATCGCGGCTC
>JAPLUP010000476.1 GCA_026397575.1 Candidatus Zixiibacteriota bacterium | reverse complement strand
GGGATTTGCCTATGCCACAAGCTCGGCCCTGGCCTGCTGTAAGGAATTTGCGGAGGATTGGCGGGGATATCCGAGCAAATCATCAGATTGAAATATTGGATCTGTCCAACAATGCCGTTCTTCCACGAGCCCCAGAAGTGAATGTCCTTGACCCAGCCGGTCTCGGAACACTGCCAGTCCTCGGCGAGGACGACAGGATCTGTGGCGTTAACGTCCCAGCCGGACTCGTTTGGCAACTGGGGAAAATGCATCTTGTACGGGTCACCGGGGTCCCAGTCACTTCGATGGACGATGTCAAAGTAAACAGGAGGAGCGTCGGGAATTTCCGGCGATGTATTTCCATTTCCCTGAAATGTGGGGGGATAATCAATGCCTCCTAGCTGGTCGAATTTCCAAGAACCAGCGGGCGGGACAAAGACGTTGTCAATGGAGAAACCCCCCGGATACTCGCCCGGGGCAGCCGGCATGATCAGCTTCAAGTCATAGAGCATGGTGCTCGTTGCATGCACGGGCAGAGGCGCTACGTCTGCCGCGCCACCCATTAGAAATGGGGTAGGCGGCGACGGCATATCGCAGTGGAACCCTCCCACATCGAACTTGTCAACCGCGTCGCCATACTCCTGCACATATTTTGGCTTCGGCGGGAGTGGCTTATTACCGTATGGAGTCTTCCAGGAGAAGCCCGGAACCGCACTGGTGAAACCGAAACCAAGGCTCATGCCGTAGATGGCACCACCAGGATTCTTAATGAAAATCTGTAGAGTGTTCTCTTCACCGATAAACACTTTGTTGTTGGCGCCGCCACCATTAAATTGGACTGTGACATCGCCTGTCTGAGCTAAAGAGACAGTCTCACCACCAACCCAGAACAAGGGATAGCCGACACTCCCGGAAGTCCAGAAGTTGGACCACTCGTAATACAGCCCGTCGGTCCAGCGCATCCAGTTGTCACAGTAGACAACGGGAGGTACATTGTTATCAACCAGCACTGACGGAGTACTTCCCTCAACCCCGGCAGTGTATTCCAGGCCAATATAGAACGGCCCGTTTACATAACAAGGCGTGGGAAACGCGTAAGAACCCACAGTCGGGAACCCGTAAGTCGCCTGGTTGGCAGTGAGTGAATACCGACAAAGCTCGGAACCTGGACCGCGACAGGAATCCGGCGGCTGGGCGAGGGCGTACACAACTACGTCAACCATCGCCGGCCAGACATAGCCAGTTGGAGCGTACAGAGTGAAGGAAAAGGAACTGATTTCGAAAGGATAGGTTGGCGTTGGACACATCAATGCCGGGTTAAAATAGGTGTAAGTACCCACGCCGGTTTGATAGTGTTCATAGTAATAGGCCGCTACATCGTTGTGCTTGGCCATGGTACACGCTGCCCTCGATACCGGCCCCTGAACTACCTGTTGATTCTCAATGGCGACCATTGTCGCCGACTGCTTGACCTCAGCAGTCATCGCCAGTA
Organism: Candidatus Zixiibacteriota bacterium; assembly: GCA_026397575.1. Taxonomy (GTDB): domain Bacteria; phylum Zixibacteria; class MSB-5A5; order CAIYYT01; family CAIYYT01; genus CAIYYT01. The sequence continues at coordinate 1,062 of JAPLUP010000476.1, read as the reverse complement.
CTGAGAAGAGTGTTACAAATAACAGCCCCGACAACAACAAAAGCACTTTTTTGGTGGACATCGTAGCGCCTCCAGAGAAATATGGTTAAACGAAACACCAGCACACGGTTTCGCACCGCTTTGCTGATGGTTGGTAATCCGCGCTGCAAACCGCGGATGAAACAGCATAAAGTTTTACTTTCAAACTAAGATACACTCTGTCAATAGTTTTGTCAACCCCAAAAGGTTGTCCTGGTCTTAATTTACCTGGGTTCTTTGGCTTGTTATCTATACCAGCGCGGGGAACAACAACGAACACAGGAAGTTACAAAAAAACCGCCCCGTGAGGGGCGGTTTGTGACGAAAGCCATCAATGTGAATTATTTCCTAAGCGGCGGGCCGCACTGAGTCAACCACTGCTGACAATTGCAGGGCGCCGCGCCACCACTGAAGATGTAAGCGATCAAATATACCGCGTCGGAAATATCCACCGCGCAATCGCAGTTGGCGTCGCCCGAGCAGATAGCATAAGGTATCGGTGCTAAACCACCTGAGAAGATGTAAGAGATCAGGTAGACAGCATCGGAAATGTCAATCGTGGCATCACCATTAGCATCGCCCGGCTTGCAATCACACGGCGATTGCTTCGGGCAAACCATGACCACCCACTCCAGCATCGTGTGTACCGGAAGTCCCTGCACCGGCGCACCGACAATCGGAGGCATCATCGGTTGATTCATTTGCTCGAATTGGATGATGTCGCTGAAGTTGTCGGGATAGTCGGTCAACTCAAGCGGCAGAGGAATCGGGGTCAGACAAGTGAACTGACCGGGGGCGACATTATAGATGTCGTGATGAATCGTCCCGTGAGGCCCCGACACCAGCCGCGCGTCATTATGGATTGCCGAAACATGCGCCGACCCGGCGGGCGGTTCGCCTTCGTTGTGATCGAAGAACGGATCCGAAATGCAGATTCTGGTTGTCGTCGTACAAACACCAGCAACCGTCACGTAGTGACCGCCGATGCGGGTGCAATAAGGCGGATTACCGGGTATTTCCTGCCAGAACCCGAGCAGCAGTATC
>JAPLUP010000630.1 GCA_026397575.1 Candidatus Zixiibacteriota bacterium | reverse complement strand
TTTACCGGTTGATGTCTATCTCAAGAAAAGATGACGACCGCAATTTGCGTTACGGGGTTATGCAAGCGCTTTCGTGAAAACGTCGCGCTTGATAGTCTTTCGTTTGACTTCCCTGCCGGAACGATTTCGGCGCTGGTCGGTCCCGACGGCGCCGGTAAAACGACACTGCTTCGCATCATGGCCGGCATCCTCGATTACGACGCCGGACAGATTCAGATGTTTGGCGAAGACTACCGCAAAGGATTCGAAGCAAAGAAAGCGGCCATTGGCTACATGCCGCAACGCTTCGGACTCTATGAAGACCTCACAGTACAGGAAAACATCGACTTCTTCGCGGATTTGTTCGGCGTTCGCGGCAATGAACGCCGAGAGCGCGTCAAACGACTTCTCGCATTCTCGCGCCTGGATCCGTTTACCAAACGTCTTGCACGCCAACTGTCAGGAGGCATGAAGCAAAAACTCGGCCTTGCGTGCGCGCTGATTCACAACCCTCGTGTCCTGCTTCTCGATGAGCCGACCAACGGTGTCGATCCCGTTTCGCGCCGCGAGTTCTGGAAGTTACTCTACGACCTCAACCGTGCCGGTACCACCGTAGTAATCAGTTCCCCATACATGGATGAGGCTGAACGTGCCGGCTACTTCGCCTTGCTGAGCAAAGGCCGACTGATTGCGCACGGCATACCCGCCGATGAACGCCGCAACTTCCGGTTCACTGTCTACACTCTGCCAACCGAAAGGGCGCGCGCCGTCAAGGAGCAACTTTGCAGGAGGAGTGAGTTTCGTTCTGTAAATCTCTTTGGCAACAGCGTGCATATTGTCACAGACAAGAGCTTCAAACGAGAGAACGTCAAGACCGTGCTGGAGTCCGAGCAGCTCGAATCTGCTTCGCTCCAGCAAATTGTGCCGACCTTTGAAGATATCTACATCGCCTTGTCCGCGGGATGATATGACCGATTACGCCGTCCAAGTCACGAATCTGCGCCGCCAATTCGGCGACTTTGTTGCCGTTAACGATGTCAGCTTTGAAGTCGAAAGGGGCGAAATCTTTGGCTTCCTCGGACCCAATGGCGCCGGCAAGTCAACCACGATCCGCATGCTCTGCGGGCTGCTGTTGCCATCAGGGGGTCAAGGCATGGTAGCCGGCTACGATTTGATGAAAGAGTCTGAAAACATCAAGACCAAGATCGGCTACATGTCGCAGAAGTTCTCGCTTTATCAGACACTCACTGTTGAAGAGAATCTCGACTTCTACGCAGGCATCTACCTGATGAACAGAGACGTGCATGCGCACAAGAAGGACGAGTTCTTTACGCAGACCGCTCTGGGCAAGGTGCGCAACCGTCTTGTGGCTGATCTGCCGGTGGGTGCTCGACAGCTCTTGGCCTTATTCTGCGCGATACAACACGATCCAGAGATGATATTTCTGGATGAACCAACCGCCGGTGTTGACCCACTGGCGCGCCGGTATTTTTGGGAACAGATCAACCGTTTATCAGAGCGCAATGTCACGGTTTTCGTGACCACACACTATCTCGACGAAGCCGAGGAGTGTGATCGCATCGCGATGATTTTCAATGGCAAACTCGCTGCCATCGGCGAACCGGATGAGCTCAAGCGAACGCGCTTTCCGGGGCGAGTCTATTCGGTGCAGACAGACCACCCTTGGCAGACCGCCGATCAGTTGCGCGCGGCAACCGGTGTTGCCGACGTAACGCTCTTTGGTTCAGAGTTGCATGCAACGCTGAAGCCAAACGTCGAGATCGCAGCAATTATACAGTCATTACCCGACCAACTTCGTAGCAAGGTGACGGCAACCGAACTGGTACCGACTCTGGAGGACTTGTTTATTGCTCTGACGCGGGAGGAACTGCAATGAGTTTCTACCGCATCTGGGCGATCGCGCGCAAGGAGTTCATTCAAATCCTGCGCGATGTTCGTTCATTGATCATGGCGTTTCTGTTCCCGATTGTATTAATCTTTCTTTTCAGCTACGCGATCACCCTTGACATCAAGCAGATTCCGACCGCCGTGATCGACTACTCCAATACCGATTACTCGCGGGAGCTGATTCGCCGGTTTACGAACTCACGCTACTTCGTTGAGAAAGATAGGCCGACGAGCGAGAAGGAGCTGCAACGTCTGATCGATCATGGCAAGGTCAAAGTCGGAATCGTGATTCCTCCCGATTTTGCCGACAGACTTAGTCGCGGTGGAGCTTCGATACAAACGATCGCGGATGGCTCGGATGCCAACACCAGCCAGTCGACTCTGGCTTATACGTCCTTAATTGTTTCCGAGTACAATTTGGATCGATTGCAGAAATCTCTTGGCGCCCGGATGGCAACGACGCCGGTACAGGCCAATGTCCGATTCTGGTACAACCCCGACCTCGACTCGCAGAACTTCCTCGTGCCCGGATTGATCTCGCTCATCATGACAATTCTCGGTTCTCTATTGACTTCTCTCACCATCGCGCGCGAATGGGAACGCGGTACCATGGAGTTATTGATCTCGACACCACTTAAGCCGATTGAATTGGCGCTCGGCAAACTGCTTCCCT
>JAPLUP010000457.1 GCA_026397575.1 Candidatus Zixiibacteriota bacterium | reverse complement strand
AATAGAAAATATCCGAAGCGAGGTTTTGTTTAGTGACGTGAACATAATCAACACCTATCCCATTCAGAGTGTGAGATTGAGCTATCTTCTGGCGTAGCCGCAAAGAAACACTTCACAGCCTGCGCCAAATTCCTCCGCTGATACTGACGTGTAATATCTCCATTTTGTGCATTCACCACTACACTTTTTTTCAGTTCGGCAGGTCGTAATCCCAGCGCCCTTTTCCATAACACCAAATGACCCAGTTGGAACTTCGGCAATCACTGCGTTGGGCGGAAATATGTGCGCCGCTCGCACACCTGCCAACTCCAGTGTGGCCAGTCGTTTCTCCAACGCCTCGTAAGTGGCAGTGTTGAACTCCAGATAGTACAGTTTCGTCCTCGCCTGCAGCGTGGCTGTCAGCAGTACTAGCAGCATGGTTGCCAATAACAGCTTTCGAAACATCTCAATCTCCTTTTGGGCCGTAAGTTATTTCTAGCGACCTTTGCAAGGGCGCAAGCTCGATATTTACACCAGTGCGATCCGAATTCACCGTACCAAGCTTGATCTCCTTGGTCCGATAACCCGCCTTACCTGCGAAGATGCTGCCACAGTTCACCGGCACGCCTATTTGGTAATGCCCCAAGCTATTGCTATAAAACCTTGTGGCTTCTATCGTGTCTTGGTGGACTACCCATGCACAGTCGATAGGCAACTTTGTCAGACTGTCAGATATCACTCCCTGCACCCAGTGTGAGCCCTCGCCGTCTGTAGTTTTCCCGCAAGCACCAAGGGTCAAAGCAACGATCATAGTCAGGGCAAATACGGCCAGGATTGGAAGCAACCTCGACTTCATGATTTTCATTTGATTCATTTGTTTTTCTCCCTTTCAGAGTGTAATATTGCTTTGTTTTCATGCGCGCGCTGCAGGGAGCGACCCCACGACATGCGCATCTTCCTCCGCTGTTACAGACGCTCAATATTCCCATTTTGTGGAGTAGCCGGAACACTTTTTTTCAGGATAGCGGTGGAGGACCGCGGCCCGCAGCGTGTGACACTAGCATAAGCAAACCCTCGACAGAGGCCACACGCCGATAGCCGAGCGTGACCTTCTGGCGGTCACGAGTGTTGATTCTGCTTGAGCCGCTATACTCAAAGGGTTGTCAAAACACAGACGGCCCCAGCCCCTCAATAAGCAGTATAAGTAGCTGCTCCCCGCAAAGTCAAGAAGAAACTACTAAAAGATAGATTATTGCAGGCGCCGTCGGGAACCCTTTCCCCGACGCGGTCCATAAAGAGAAGTGCCGTCAGGATGCAGATCCTGGCGGCACAGGAGTGTGTTACACTCTGTTTGACATGCTACGCTAACGTGGCTGTAGGAACCAACGCATACTTTGAGCGAAGATGCTGTCTGCCTGCTCCTCATGAAGCAAGTAAAGCGAGAAGCCATAGACAGACGTCTTGAAGACTCTCGAGTCGTACCGCAAACCGATCACTCTCCCCTGCAATCCAGTCACATAACTCTGCAAGGAGTCGGGCACGAAGTCACCGAAGTAAGACCTGAAAAGCCAGAGCGGCTCGCTGAACGCACTGCGCACGAAATAGTTGGTGTTCGGCGCTGCCCGCCACTCAGCCGGAGGTAACGGAAAAGAGATATATATCGATGAGTACTTCGCGGAATCAACATCGAAACTTGGCATTCCACTAGCCCCCAAAGCTATGCCACCCAGGAATTCCTCATTAGTCGGTATCAATATGGGGGGGTTCCCATTATAAGCAATCCAGCGATTCTTGTAGCTCTCACCCCAACCGCCGTAAAATTCGCCGACCACGTCAAAATACTGAAGCGGTATCGGTCTTTGAGCCAACGATTGCATTTGTGCAGCGCTGGCATTGTAGTAACATCCGAAAGGCGACAATCCCCACACCCAAACATTGCCTCCCAGATCGAGGTATGGCGTCACATCCATGTAGTTCGTATCGATAATATGTGAAAAGTTTCCGTCATCAATCATCAAGTAGACCTTGTATTTTGCCAACTCCAGCTTTGACGGACGTTCGACGAAGCCGGAAGGATCGGTTGTGATTATCACCTTGCTGGAATCATACCCGGCGGCGGAGATCACGCGCTTATAGAACGCAGACATTGAGTCCACAGTGGGGCCGCAAGGTATGTCACCGAGTTGTGCACTATTCGCGCAGAGAAATGGCACATAGACGAGCAGTTTGTTTTCGAAATGCGCGTCAATCGTGAAGAAAGGAACATATGCCGGCAGAGTGTCAGAGACGAAAGCATCGTCTCTCGCGGTAACCTTCAATACGAAATAGCCTAACCGAGTCGTGTCACTCGGCGGCTGATTCTTCCACACGCCGAAGATTCTTGCGCTGACCTTCGTTACCCAGACGTTGTTAGCTGAGAGCGAGTCGTGTGAGGTCAACACCAGCTTGTTCGGCTGGATCGTCGTGTTTGTATCAACTTTCCGGTAATCGAATGCATCATTGCCGGTGCTGTCCTGTCCGAAGATCTCGTCCTTCTGATACGGACCGAAGACCTGATAGAAGTACTCGAAGGTGGGATTCTGATTGTCGTCTGGATAGTCTATTTTATCGGTTCCCTTCCACTCGAAATAAATACCCTTGTAGGTCGTCGATGTATCGTTCAAGTCATAGTAGCCTGCCGCATCCGGTACGGTTTTGATCACGGTTTCTGGCGGATGATTAGTCCGCGAATAGAGCCGATAATCAATGTTCGACCGGCCGGAGTCATTGTCGATCGCGCGCACAAAGAAGTACTGCATGATGCTGATGCTTGGGTCCTTGTCGGCGAACAAGCGGATGGTCTGTTTGTTCGGGTTGTCCGCCGTCGCCACATCAATTTGCTGCCAGCATGATTCCGGTTTGCAGTCTTTGCCGAGAGACGGCTTGCTAATATTCGTATCCGAGCTGGCATAAGCCAGAATCGCCGAACTGCTGCTGGTATCCACATGAGAGGCGACTAACAAAGCCGCCGGCACTACCGCATACTCATAAGTAACGATCTTGCCGTCCACGTCAGTTCCAAACCAGTAGACCTGCGGGTTCGTCGTGAAGTGCGAGTTGTCCGGCGGGATGTTGACGATCTCAATCTTCGGCGGGTGGTTTACTACTTCGGGTCCATCGGGCTTCGTATTGCTCGAGCATGAACCGATCAACAGAGCCACCGCCGTAATCGTCAACAAGATCAGCCAGATCCTGACGAATTTCCTAGAAAGCATCTATACCTCCTCAAACACAATTATATTCCGACTTAAAACTTGAATCCGAGCGTAAAGCGGTTAACCTGTGTCAAGTGTCCCAGATCCTGATAGGCATAGTCCAAACGCAACTCACGCTTGTTCCACGGCAAACGTACGCCCGCGCCTAAACTAAACGTCCCTTCGTCATAATTGAACTTGTCTCCCACCCGCAAAAAATACTTCCCTTCATACCCATATTCAAACCCCGCATTGTACTTCTCCAAATTGTCCGACGGATGCATCGCCTCCAACGCAAATATCCCCTTGTGCTTCGCTCCGTCCAAGACATTGATCGCGCCACCAAACTTGAAGTTGATCGGTAACGGA
>JAPLUP010000164.1 GCA_026397575.1 Candidatus Zixiibacteriota bacterium | reverse complement strand
CGTACCATCAATCTCCACAAAAACACACTTGCGCTTGTGGACATCAATCCCTAAATAGCTCTCATTCATGGCCGCTCCTCTAAGCTTATTGTCTGGGGAAGATATCACCTTCTTCCCCGAACGGCCTTTTCATATTATCACGCTCCCACGACGCCGCACCTCTCCGCTAAGACCTGACGCAACAGGCTATTATTACGGTAGGTCTGCTGTTGGGTTTTCTTCGTTCTGCCAGATGTTTTTGTTGATCTTCTGCATCTGCCAGAACATGTTTCGCTCGCTTTTGGCTTTGTTGGTGACACAGTGAGCTCTTTCATTCTTGCAGCAGACGTGTTCGACCCCGCGTCATTAGTCCTTTTGATCTGGGTGCTTTTGACCTGTGGTGTTGTCGCCTATTTCAGCTATCGCCGACGCGTTTCCCGTTTGCGCCTACGCGCCATTCCCGGTATTGCCGCTATCGAGGAAGCTGTCGGCCGGGCTACTGAACAGGGCAAGCCGATCGTCTTCACCACCGGTTGGGGGGGTGACATTCAACGCCCGACCACGTTGGCCGCACTAAATCTGTTGCGCTTCGTCGCCGGTAAGGCGGCATCGTACGGCTGTCGCATTCTGTTTCCGACTCACGATCCGGTTATTGCCGAGGCCGCCAAGGAAATCATTCAGACGGCTTACAACGAAGCCGGTCATCCCGATCAATTCCGCGAGGACGATGTCACTTTCGTCTCACCGTCGCAGTTTGGATACGCCTCCGGTGTAGACGGTATCGTTTCGCGTCAAAAGCCCGGCGCGATATTTCTCTTCGGCACCTTCGAAGGCGAAGCGCTCATTCTTGCAGAGACCGGCAATATCAACGGCGCGCTGCAAATCGCCGGCACCGATTCGACCATCCAGCTTTCATTCTTTATCGTTGCCTGTGACTATACATTGATCGGCGAAGAGCTCTACACAGCATCGGCATACCTGACTGATGACCGGCGCGTGCAATCATCAATGTATGCACAAGACCTAATCCGCGCCGTTGTCGTGGCGCTGTTACTCCTGCTACCGATACTCGCCATGTTCGGCGTCAATCTCTACAAGGAGATCATGTGATCAGTCGATTGGCATGGATCGCAACTCTGGTCACCGGCCTGTTTATGGTGGCGCAGTACTTTATCAAGACAGACGCGACGAATGCCGTCTACACTACGCTGCTGGATTATTATCAAATCATCTTTGCCGTGAGCATGATTGTCGGGGGCATCGGATTGCTCAAGCAGCATTCCCTTAAAGTGCAGCGTTCATCGCAGCAGCGCCGTTACAGCCTTATCACCATCGCGGCCATTTTGTTTATGGTCATCGCCGCAGTCATCTTCGGTACTGGGGCGGCCTCCCCATATCAATGGGCATTCAACAATCTTCAGGCTCCGATGCAGGCGACTACCTTCTCTCTGTTAGCTTTTTTTGTGGCGTCGGCAGCCTATCGAGGTTTTCGCGTTAAATCGGCCCCGGCGTTTGTGCTGGCGTTAGCGGCCGTAATCGTGCTGGTCGGCAAAAGTGGTTTCGGCGAAATGGTCTCGCAACAGCTACCGGCTATTGCCGGTTGGGTGCTCAACAACCCGTCCACGGCGGCCAAACGGGGAATTTTGATCGGTGTCGGCATCGGTTCTGTGGCAACCGCTCTGCGGGTGATCCTCGGCATCGAACGGAGTTATCGGTGATGTCGAAACTGTTGAGTACATTCTCAGCGCGTCACCTCGTGTTCCTCGCGGTATTGCTCGCGGCTACCGTCCCGCTTTTGCTTAACATCCGCCTGACCCATACCGCTTCTGACGAAACCAAACGCTTCTATGCCAACATCAACAGTCTGCCATCCGGGAGTGTCGTGCTAATTTCATTCGACTTCGAGGCATCCGCGTTTGCCGAAATAAAGCCGCTGGCTGATGCCGTCCTTCGTCACTGCTTTCGCCAGAATCTCCGGATTATCGGCCTGTCCCTTTTTGCAGAGGGCACTGCGCTTGGTGAACAGACTTTGTCTCGAATCGCGATAGAAAAAGGCAAAACATACGGAATTGATTACGTCTATCTCGGTTTCCGCCCGCAATACACTTCGGCAATTCTGGCGATAGGGGAATCATTGCCGAAAGAATTCCCGACCGACTACTTCGGCGCTGCCACGGCTGCCATGCCGGTGCTCTCAGGTGTTATCAACTACGATCAGATCGCAACCGTGATTTCCATCACCGATGGCGGCATGCCGACCTACTGGGTCGATTATGCCGTGACCCGCTACCATGCGCGCCTACAAACCGTGTTGACCGCCACGATGGCGACATCGCTCTATCCGTATGTTTCCTCCGGCCAGATTCAGGGTCTGATAGCCGGTCTTAAAGGCGCTGCCGAGTACGAGCTGTTGCTCAACGAAGCTGGCGGAGGCGGCAGAGGACTCTTGGCGCAGTCGGTGTCGCAGATCGCGATTCTGGCGATAATCATTGTCGGCAACGTGGTCGGTTATCTCGGCAGGAGACGCAAATGGCAATAGCCACGCTCGCTGCGGCAATAGTAACCGTCGGTATCTTCTCTTTCCTCTACCGCGACAATCCGTTCTACCGCGCTTGTGAGCATCTCTTGATCGGTCTTTCCGTCGGCTTCTCGCTAGTGTTATTGTGGAACTCGGTGCTGATTCCGAAATTACTGCAGCCGCTGTTTGTCGAGGGACGCTTGCCGGCGATGATTCCTTTCGTGCTAAGTCTGCTGATGTTGCTACGTCTCAAAAGCTCACTATCCTATATGAGCAAGCCGGTGTTAGCACTGGTAATCGGTTCGGGCGCCGGAGTCAGTATTCCGGCCATGTTTGAGGCGCGCGTGTTGCGTCAGATCGCGGCCAGTGTCGAGCCATTTGGCGTAGTAGGGGACGGTTCGGTGTCGGCGTTGATGCTGCTGGGGATGTTGATCTCACTAGTGGGCGTTGTAACCGTGATTGTCTACTTCTTTTACACCCGCCCTGACACAAAAGCATTTAATGGCGCAAGCCAGATCGGTATCTATTTCCTGATGGTTTTTTTCGGTGCGACTTACGGCTACACTGTCACGTCACGGCTAACGCTACTAATCGGCAGGATTGAGTTTTTGCTGGGTGATTTTCTGCATTTGCTATGACCTGCAAGAAATGCCACATACAGATGAAGGAGGAAAAGCGAACCTTCCACAAACAGCGCAAATGGATTTGCCCGCGCTGTGGCGCCGTGCGCTTCCAACTCACAAAGAACCCAGAAAAAAAGTAGTCAAAAAATGATTTGCGCAACTTTAAGGATTCGTTTTAATTCCTTTATGAACAATGGGTTAGTTCGCGTTGGGACTTCGGGGTATTCGTTTGACGATTGGCGAGGAGCTTTCTATCCTGAGAAGATAGAGAAAACGAAGATGCTTGACTACTATGTCGGTCACTTTGACACGGTAGAGATTAACTCAACCTATTATGGCATCCCGCATCCGCGTGTGTTCGAGGCAATGGCCAAAAAGACCCCCGAGGGATTCGACTTTATGGTGAAAGCTCATCAGTCACTAACCCACAAACGTGACCAGCTTGAACAGGAAACACCCAAATATCTTCAGGCGATCAAACCGTTGATCGAGTCAGGCAAATTCAAGGGGATTCTGGCGCAATTCCCCTGGTCTTTTCCGTGTGCGCCGACTCATGTTGAGTATCTCAGAAAATGCCGAGAGGCTCTTGGTAACTTGCCGCTATTCATTGAGTTCCGTCATTCCAGCTGGATTAAACAAGATATGTTTGATTTGCTAAAATCGCTGGAGATAGGGTATGTCTCTGTCGATGAACCTCAATTAGAGAAGATGATCGAGCCGCTGGCTGTGGCTACGACGGCCGTCGGCTATGTTCGCTTTCACGGACGGAATTCTAAAGATTGGTATAGCGGCAGCGGATCGGATAGGTATAATTACTCATATAGCAGGGACGAACTGACCGAATGGGTGGAAAAAATCAGGCGGTTAAAGAAAGACACGGAAGTCATTTACTTGTTCTTCAACAATTGCCACCGCGGTCAGGCAGTGTTTAATGCGAAGCAGATAATGGAGATGCTGGATGTACGACGGAACTAAACGAATCGGATTTGTTTCACTCTCGGTTTTTCTTGCGATGACCATCTTCTGGCCAACTCCGGCCACACAGACAATAACTAAAGAGTACTACGGCCCGCCGGCGCCGATCTTTCATACGCTGAATGTCACGCCTCCCAAGCTCTTGTGTGAAGCGGCCTTCCTGCAGGACAACAGCACCTCGGAAAAACTCTATGGCAAAGACGAGTACAACGTTCGCCCGATCGCCAGCATCACTAAGCTGATCACCCGACGCCAACAACTCCTCGCGCTCACCGCTTAGGGCGGGGGACATCTACCGCGTGCGCGACCTGTTCTATTGCTGTCTGATGTCTTCCGATAACCGCGCCACCCGCGCACTCGCCAGATCTACCGGCGTCTCCACCGACAGCTTCATCGTAATGATGAATCGGAAGGTTGACAATCTCGCGCTGTTTAGCATCAAAGTTGACGAAGTGACCGGTCTGTCTGAGAACAATGTTGCCAGCGCCTATGATATCGCTCGACTCGTCAATATCGCCTCCACCAACGAGACAATCCAAGCGACGCTGTGTACCAAAGAATACTCCTTTCTCTCGGAGAAACGAAAACGTCTGGTCACACTCGGCAATACCAACCGTATGCTGTCAAGTTCTTGGCGCATTGAAGGCGGCAAGACCGGCTATATTGGTGAATCAGGTTACTGCTTTGCGGTGCGGGTGGCCGATGACAAAGGTCATGACTTGACCGGTGTCGTGCTGGGTGCACATTCCAACAGCCGCCGTTTCAAAGAAGTGACCAAGCTATTCCAGTGGGCGTTCGCGGCTCTCGACAAGGTGCAGGCAAGTACAATCGGGAAATTGTGATCCGCCCGAATAATGGTTGACATCCCCGCTTGAAGGCATAAATTGTTCGACCTTGTTGCTTGCGCCCTAGCTCAGTTGGTAGAGCAGCAGACTGAAAATCTGCGTGTCCCCAGTTCAATTCTGGGGGGCGCCACTTTTACATAGATTGTAGGTCGAAACCCTTGCGGTTTCGACACCTGCGCCGGACACGACGGCGCCCCACCGCTTGCGGTGGGTCTTGAAATAGATTATTTGCCACCCTAGCTCAGTTGGTAGAGCAGCTGATTCGTAATCAGCAGGTCGTCGGTTCGACTCCGATGGGTGGCTCTTTTGTTTTTCGGTGGGGCATTGAATTCCCTGTTTCGTATACCAATACCTGGAGGTTGGATACGTAAATATGCGAGTAATGATTCTCTTCCTTGCCTGGTGCATATTGTTCGTTCTCTGTTGGCCTGTGGCGCTGCTCGCCCTGATTCTGCTTCCTCTCATCTGGCTGCTGTCGATCCCACTGCGTCTGATTGGAATCTCCGTTCATGCCGTCATTGAGCTTATCAAGGCTATCCTCTTGTTGCCGGCCAGAGTCCTCGGCAGCCGACCTTAGCGATCTAAAGCACACATTCGAAGCCGCGCTCTGAACGACTGCTCGCACATCCGCAAGCCAGCAAGATTATCTCTGTTCCTTGGCACTCATTTTGCATATCTTGCTTACGACAGGACAGCTCAAAACGTCAAGTTGGGTACGATCGTGAGTGGCTTTCGATCATTTTCGTCCAGTATCGCAGGAATCTGCATCTTGTTCGCTCTCTTGGGTTGCGATGGAGATACGGGTCTGAGTGGTCGGCAGGGAGATACCATGCATGCCAATAGCGACACGATAGTGGCCAATCGGTTAAGTCTTCCTCCACTTCTGGACGGCATCGACGGCGGTATTGCTGAATGGGGTGCTCACAAATCGGTGCTGCGCTTGAGTCCCCAACTCCTCGACTCTTCTGACGGCCAAATCCCTGATCCCCACATTTACAAAATCTCCTGTCGAGTCGGATTTGATGATGAATATCTCTACATGTTTCTGCAGTGGAAAGAGATAACCATTGTTCGTGACCCGCAGAACGGGACTTCAATACCGATCGTTGCCGCCGGTGAGAGCAGGGAAGAAAACACTCTCTTTCTCGACATTTCCCACCCGGAGGTGGCCAAACACACGGAGAATGGGACGATCAAAATCGACACGATCTTCACAAACTTCCGCGTCCGTCAACTGGTTACTTTCGATAGCATCTGTTTCCCGCCACCGCCGTTACCACCGATCATCTGTGACTACGACTACGACACGACATACGAGACACTGCTGGTTTGGAAGACCCTCAACGGTGGAGAAGACAAAGCCACTATCTGTTGGGGCATGCAAGAGTCGGGAACGTTTAACGAGCTCCCCGAGTGTGTGTTCGCCTCTGACTCCATTACGCTGGGCAATGCAGCCGCGAATGAGCTTTTTGACTTCTGGCGTTGGGGCGCGGGTACCAGCGAACCTGTCACCGTTGCCGATGATTGGTCTATTCGATCTGGGAGAGTTGCACCGGATGATGGCCAAGCTCCCTTCGTTTCGAACCGGATGCCGTCGGACTCCATTCCACGATTTATGAATCGCCTTGATCCGAACCATATTACCAGTGAAAATCCATGGGCTTCTACCCATCCTTTGTGGTATTTTGATGCTGTTTCCTACATCCCTCGGGGATGGACGAAATACACTATCGTGTATGTACCTGGAATCATCGTGGCAATGCCGTCACGCAGTCGCGCCGACGTGACGGCACGCGGTTTGTTTGCCGAGGACTACTGGACGGTAGAGTTCAAACGTGCGCGCAAGACAGGGAACGGTGATGACTTGCAGTTCTGAGAGAGGAGTCTCGGGTTTGTCAAACCAATCTGACGAGTGCACGATGCAGCTTGCGAAAACGAAATCCACCGACAACAACTGCGCTTGCCGCGCGAGTTTTCGCGCCGGGTCGCTCTTTCAGAATAAGCGGTCTCGGATTTGCGGAATGGTGGTCAGGCTCTCATCAACCACAACGACTTCACTAGTCGTTCTATGCTCAATCTGGCTCCTTGCCGGATCGATTTGCGCACAATCAATGGCAATTCCCTCCGCAGATTCTGCGCCGAAACGCCTGATCGTCAAACTTAAAAGCGCCGTGCCAACTCAGCTTTTTAAGTTTTCTGTGGGAATAGCCTTAGCGAAAGGCGAGCTTGACCGAGTCAACGCCGAATTTGACGTAATCCGGTCTCAACCGTTCCTTCCGCAAGTGGCCGATCGCTCGACCTCTTTTGGGGAAGTGCAGATTCTTACATTCGACGAGAAAGCAGATATCGCGAGCATCCAGAGTCGCTACCAGAAACTCAGCTTTGTCGAGTACGCCGAGCCCGACTACCAAATGGAACTGTTCACTTCCCCAAACGATCCACTCTACTCAAAGCAATGGAGCTTGCACAACATCGGTCAAAGCTACTGGAAGGTGCTCCGTCGCCAGGGGGATTACAACGACGTGCTCGTTGCTGATTCCGGAGTCGTAGGAGCCGACATCGCCGCAGATGCGGTGTTTACCAATCCACCGGCTCGGACGGAAGCTATTATCGCCATCATTGACACCGGCATTGATTTCAGACATCCTGATCTTCTCGGTCAGATCTGGACTAATACTCAGGAGATTCCCGGAAACGGCCTCGATGACGATCACAATGGCTATGCCGACGATGTTCAAGGATGGGACTTTTCGGCGAATGATACAACCTGGATACCGGTTTCGGAGGATAACGATCCAACCGATCATCATGGTCACGGCACTCATGTTGCGGGCATCATAGCT
>JAPLUP010000574.1 GCA_026397575.1 Candidatus Zixiibacteriota bacterium | reverse complement strand
CTTTTGTTGCGATAAAATGCAAGTGCGTCCTGGACACATTTCAGGAGCGCCTCTCCCTCGTACTCTTCGAACAGGAAGCCGGTTCCCTTGCCCTTGTTGCTTGTTTCGTCAATAATCGTGTCGGCAAGTCCGCCCGTTTTGCGGGCGACGGGCACTGTGCCGTACTTGAGGCTGTAAAGCTGATTCAGGCCGCACGGCTCATAGCGCGATGGCATCAGGAACATATCGGCGCCGGCCTCAATCTGGTGTGCCAGAGTGTTGTCGAAAGTCAAGTTTACTTTGATACGATCGGGGTGCTTCGTTTGCAGGTCTTCAAATAGCTTGTGATAGACCTTGTCGCCGGTGCCGAGCAAGACAAAAGTGAAATCCAACGCGAACAGTTCCTCGGCGATTTCTTCGATCAGGTCAAACCCCTTCTGGGGCGCCATGCGGCTGATCACACCGATCAGGGGCTTGTCCAGTCGGTCCTTGCCGAGTTTGGACACCAACAGCAGCTTCTGCTTGTTCGCCTCTTTTTCGTCAAGGGTATCAGCGTCAAACTTCTTGGCGATCAGTGTATCGCGCTCGGGTGACCAGAGTTCATAGTCGACACCGTTGACCACACCGAAAAGAACACTGCGGCGATCTCGCAGCACGCCTTCAAGACCGTAGCCATAATCGTCGGTTGTCTGAATTTCTTCCGCATAGGTCTTGCTGACGGTGTTGACAATGTCTGCGTACACAATTCCCGCCTTAAGCAGATTGACTTTCCCCCAATACTAAAATGGTGACATTGGATATAGGAGAGAGCGGTCAAGTCCGAGTCGGTCGAAGCGTTCCGCCGGGAAAAGTCCCTGATAGGCGACATTGTGAATAGTCAGTACTGACTTGGCGCCTGCGAAGAAGGGATTCTCGCGCTCGGTTGTTTTCAGGTAGGCGATGACCATTGCCGTTTGCCAGTCGTTGGCATGCACAATGTCCGGCTTGAAGCCAAGTTTCTCCAGAGAAAGTAGAACTGCTTTGGCAAACATCACGAAGCGGATATCATTGTCGGGATAGTCTTTCACCGTCACGGGATCTTGATACAGACCATTTCTACCAAACAATTCCGTACTGTCGATGAAATAGGTCTCCAAACCCGGCGTCTTTGCATTTCGTTTCAGCAGCCCAAACTTATATTCCTTGCCAGCGACGGTTACAGACAGCGAGCCGAAATCTGGGACTTCGAGAAGGTCGTACTTCTTTCTGTCAACGGACGCATAGCGTGGCGAAAACAGAACTACTCTGTTCTTGAGGGCCGCCAATTCCTGCGGTAGAGCCCCGGCAACATCCGCCAGCCCGCCCGTCTTGGAGTATGGCGTTACTTCGCTGGCGACATAGGCGATATTGAGTTTTTTCATATTACGTAACCCCTCCTTGGGTTAGGCACAACTTCATTTCGTCTCGATCTCACGCAAGTATGCGGAAGCGTCCTCCGGAGAGACCGGATTAATATAGAACCCGGTGCCCCATTCAAATCCGGCGACGCGGCTCAGTTTCGGAATGATCTCCAAGTGCCAGTGATATTGCTCGCGAGCAATGGTACTTAACGTGTCAGTGTGCAGCACATAGTTATACGGTGGATCGGATAGAGCCAATTTGAGCTTAGTGAGAACGGTTTTTAGTAACCGGCTGTACTCTTCCATCAAGCGGTCGGAGATATTCAAGAAATTGCTTTCATGTTTTTTGGGCAAAAGCCAGATCTCGAAGGGAAAGCGCGATGCAAATGGTGTCACCGCGGCAAAGTCCTCCGACTCGGCGACGACCCGGATACCGGAGCCAAGCTCCTGGCGTACGATGTCGCAGAAAACGCAGCGCTCTTTGTAGTTGAAGTACTTCTGACTTCCTTCGATCTCCTCCTGTACCCGTTTCGGGATAACCGGAGTCGCGATCAACTGCGAATGTGAGTGTTCAAGCGAAGCGCCGGCGGCCTCTCCCTGATTCTTGAACACCATGACGTACTTAAAGCGCATATCGCGCCTGAGGTCTGCCATTCGATCCCGCTTGGCAAACATCACCTGAGTGATCTCGCTGACCTCCAGATCGACCAGGTCCTTGTAATGATCCGGTGTCTCGATCACAACTTCATGCGCGCCGATACCGTTCATCCGGTCGAACATCCCTTCCGCTTCACGATTGAGATCACCTTCGATTTTGAGCGCTGGATACTTGTTCGAGATCACTCGCAAGCGCCAGCCCGGTGTATTAGGCCTGGTGCCCGGATCGCGGAGGGCGACGATTTCTGGCGGAGTCAGGGATTCATTGCCCGGACAAAACGGGCAGCTTCGCGGTTCTTTTCTTTTCTCGGCGCCGGTGAAATCGCTCGGGCGTTTGCCCCGTTCAGTGGAAATAATCACCCAGCGACCAACGATCGGATCTTTTCGCAGTTCAGGCAATGTGATACCCTCGCAAGCAGGTTCGTCTTAGCCGGTTTGTGCGCCGTCTCCTATCAGCCAGTCAAGCCACAAGAAATCATGACTTACAGCGTTGGCAACGCACTTCCCCGGATTACGGTATCAAGAACATAAGCTGCGATTGACAATTGGGCAAATGCTTTGTTGGGGACTTGTAGGTCACGCCTACTCGAGGCGTGACTTTCATCTTCTGCCGTTGCGGCTGGTCTTAGCGGCAGGGTTGAAAAGGTGGAAGGGAGCGTGACCTGCCGGAACGGGAGAATGTCAAGCCCTGAGTGGGCTTGACCTACGCTGCTGCACACGAGGCGAGCGCGAATATCCATTGACTTTGCAGGTTTCTTTGCTAAATTGCGGCGGTCATAGTAAACGAAGACGTGCCGATGTACAGCCAATTCCTGGCTGACTATTCGGGTGTTTTCTCGTGAAGGTGGAGGTCTTATCATGAAAAGCTATCGCGCCCTACTTCTGGTAGGCGTCGCTCTTGCATTTTGCTCAGGCATCTATGCAGCTACAATCCATGTACCCGCCGACCAGCCAACGATTCAGACAGGAATAAATGCTGCGGTGGATGGAGATACAGTGCTGGTGGCGCCGGGAACCTATGAACCGGTGGTTATAAGCAAGCCTCTGACACTGCTCTCGTCGGGTGGATCAGAGAAAACGATCATTCAGGGAAGACCATCCTACCGTTGCGTCTATATCTACTCGGTTACAGATACGGTTACAGTAAGGGGCTTTTCGCTAGAAGGTGCGGTAGTTGGCACTTCATCATTGCCTCCTTTTGGTCGAGGAGCCGGTCTGCTGGCAACAGCGTCAAATGTGAAGATCGATAATTGTTTCGTTTCCGGAAATCGGAGTGGCGGTGCAGGAGGAGGTATGGCGTTTTGCGATAGTACTTATTTTGAGATCAGTGACTCACGCATTAGACGCAATGGTTCCTACGCGTCGTCCGGCGGAGGAATCCTGGCAGTTGATGCTAAGGGCTGCAAAATCTACAACACCGTAATTGACAGCAACGAGGCCTACCTGAATGGGGGAGGAGTATTCATATACTCCTCATCAGTGAATCCAGCGATGAGTTTCGAAGTCAAGAATTGCGTGATCGCTGGAAACACTGCCTATGAGTATGGTATGGGAATTGGGGTTCGAAGAAACAACCTGTCCATATCGAGCTGCATAATCTATGCCAATCATGCAGCAGCCGGTGCTACCAACCCTTTCGGAATCTACGTATCAGCGGGCTCCCTCTCGCTACACTGCAGCGACCTCTACATGAATGACCAAGCTAATCTGTTTGCCGACAACATCACCGACAGTTCTGCTAACATCAATGCTGATCCTCTTTTCTGCGATCCTACGGCGGGGAACTTCCATATAAGCCGTTGTTCACCCTGTGTTCCCAATAGCAATGGCTGCGGCGGGTCGATCGGCAGCGCTAGTGCTGGTTGTGATTCAGGTTGCCCTCCAAGTTCTTTGACATGGCACGTGGCTATAGATGGCAGTGATCTGACTGGTAATGGCACATCGGCGTATCCATTTGCTACTATTCAACGAGGAATTGACATATCTGAAGACGGTGATACGGTATTGGTGGCACCTGGCACGTATAGCGGCATCGGCAATAGAAACCTCCACACAAATGGAAAAAGAATAGCAGTCAAGAGCACTGAGGGATCGGACAGCACAATCCTAGATTGCGAGGGTGATAGTTCGGCGTTTAGAATAACATTTAGCGAAGATGATACCTCGACAGTCATTGAAGGATTCACCATTACCAATGCGATAAATGGAATGGTTCTCGAGGGCTACGCCCCCCGAATACAAGACATGAATATTGAACGCAATACGAAAGATGGGATAGTCGTTAGCCCTGGATTTGGACGGTACACCGTTATTAACAGATGTGAATTTATCGAGAATGGCCATAGTGGAATAAGTTCTTTCACCGGATCGGCTAATGAGATGATCGTCGAAGATTGTGTCTTTACGGATAATGGTGATTGGGGGATTAGCCACGAAGCTTCTGGGTCGTTGAGTTGTAAACGAAGTATATTCACGGGGAACCCTACAGCAATTATATCCCCTGACAAAAAGACAATAATCGAGGTGGATAGTTGTATCTTTGAAAACAATCAGACGGCCTTGGACGGTGGTTTTGTCGTAAGCAACTCTGTGATCAGAAACGGTGTCAAAGGAATCCAGGGCGGTGGAGGATGCTCTTCCGGCTGGGTATTGGAGTATCATTTCAGCAACTGCTTGTTCGAAGGAATAACAGGTGTCGTCCTCGAAGCTACAGGCGGCCCCACTGAGCTTTACAAATGCACAATTCGGAACAACCCAGGCGTAATTGCCTCTAGTACATTGATGTGTTACGATGATTGCTGGTATGGTCTCGTATTCACAGACTGTGCGATCGAAGGGAATGGTGGGGGGATAACCGTTGGTTATTGCACGCACTTGTCTCTGACTCGATGTATTTATGCCTGGAATGGAGGTGGCATTGATTACCACTCTAATCCGATTTTTGGAAGGAGCTTGCAGGTCGTCTCGTGCACCATCGCGGACAATCTCTCGAACGGCATCGTCCTGTCTCCTTCCTGGGGCAACGCGTTCCCAAGCCATGTCCAGAATACTCTGATCGCGAATAACGGTGGAGTCGGGTTTGTTTACGAAGCGAAAGACTCGAATATGCTTGTTTTCTCTTGCAACGACGTCTTCGACAATCAGCAAGGGGACTACTTAGGCATATCCGATCAGACAGGCATCAACGGCAACATAGCGCTCGATCCGCGATTCTGCGATACCGCCAACGGTAATTTCCAGATCCTACAGTCGTCGCCTTGTGCCCCCGGCAATAATAGTTGCGGGGTTTTGATTGGGGCGTTGGGAATCGGTTGTTTTGAGGGGGACGTTGATGGCGATTCTACCGTTAACATCGCTGACGTCGTGTTTCTCATCGATTACATATTCATGGGTGGCGCCGCGCCGCTGCCGCTATCGGTGGGGGACGTTGATTGCAGCGGTAGCATCAACATTGCTGACGTGGTTTATTTGATCGCCTACATCTTCTCCGGCGGCCCGGCTCCATGTGGTGAGTTTTAGGGGGGACTACTGCTTCTTTAACAGCTTCTCTCTCTGACTCTGCGTCTGACTATGGTCTCAATGGCATCGTCCACCCGGTGTTCAACGAAACCGTCACAGCCACCCCACATAAATGACGGCAGAAACCTACCGCCTGCCAAACCACCGCCAAAGAGATTAGTCGCAAAACCGATTACCATGCCGCTCGTCAGCAAGGTGCCGATGCCGGTCTTGGTATGATCGCCGATCAAACAACCGACCTTGTTAAGTCCGGTGTCGATAAGCCCGCTTGGAAGTTCAACCTTGATGTTTCCGTAGTTGTTTTTGAGGTCGGAATTGGTCGTCAATGCGCCCAGATTAACCCACTCGCCAACGTAGGCGTGACCGATAAAACCGTCATGGTACTTGTTGGAGTAGCCCAGAAAGATCGACTCTTCTACTTCGCCGCCAACACGGCAGTGTGGGCCAAACGAGCAACCGGCTCGGATTTTGCCACCAACAATCTGGCAGTGGTCGCCGATGTATGCGGGACCCTCAATGCGGGAATGCGGAAAAATCTGAACCTTGTCGCCGATGTAGATTGGGCCGGGGCGCGCATCGAGCACGACCTGCCCATCAATTTGCGCATCGGTGCCGATGTACACATCATCGACATTGTAGATCAGTACGTCATCGTCAATTTCGGAACCGTCAAGCATGCGCGAGAAATCCAGATCGGGAATCAGCAGGTCGAAGTCGAGTTCAATTTCTCGGGAATTGCGATGGACAGTGTCCCATAGATAGCGCACGGACTTCAGGTCAACCTCGGTGTGGGGCAATCCCGCCCCCCACTCGCGCAGCGTCTGGTAGAAGTCGTCGCCGCCCGTTGCCGATTTCAACCTCGGCCAGAGGTCACTGTTTGCGGTGACGGTCATCGCCACCAGCGCCTCAGCACAAGTGAATGCGCGTTCTTTTGCCTCCTCCAAAATCTGCGTGACCACCTCTTCGGTTGGCAGGAACCGGGGATTGACCAGAATAATCTGCTCGGCGGAGACATTGTCGAAGCTGTTAATGGGCCATTGGAGGCTGGCTGCGAGATACTGCTGAAGCGACCGGCGTGCGATCAAACGCACTTCGTCATGCTCAATTCGGGCCGACCATTTGTCGCCGAGTGACAGGATGCCGCATTGTAATTCGGCAGCCGTATGAGACAGACAAAGCGGATAGAAATCGTCTACTCGGTCATCTTCAAAGAAGAACAAGAGTCTTTTCATGCTGCGTTTGATCGTCGCTCGCTGCTACCGCGATTATTCCTTAAAGAGATTGTCCCAGGCCGATTTGGTTCTGTCTTTCTGCGGTATCGAAACAGTCCCATTGTTTCGTGGGGAAGCCGATGACCTCTGCGGTGACGCCACTTTGGGGATCGGACTTCTGGGGGTAAAATACTCGCAGAAATTGGCTTTCTCTTTGTACCGCACCCATTCGGCTTGCGGTTCATTGCACGCATGGTACGCATCACGGTCGTAGAAACGGCAGTTGTAACAGCATTTGAGAGGTTGGTCGCACTTGGGGCAGCCGACGGTACGGGTGATTTTCTCGGGTAGCTCTACTTCCTGCTTACACGACCAGCAGATTAGTGTTTTGATGGAAGGCATAAAAATTATATGACGTTAACGAATTTCAGTTCGCTTCCTGGTTCGGGTTAGTCTGCTTTATTACGCTATTCCGGTTTTTGCCTAAAGCACTCGATAGCAAGATACACATTGCTTTCAATCTGTCAACAAAAACTTCGCAGTCGTGCAATTTATCGGGCGGCTGCTCAACGATACTGTCAGAATGGCGACCGGACTACGGTTTCAAAAACTGTTTGCGTTGTGAGCCTTCATTAGGTATAAATTTAGGTTATATTGGTAGCCTTAAAGTTAGGGCATCTGAGATGAAAATATTGGTAATAGGTTCAGGCGGACGCGAGCACGCCATTTGCTGGAAGCTCGCCAAAAGCTCTCTGGTTGACAAGCTCTACGCGGCTCCCGGAAACGCCGGGATTTTTCGCCATGCGGAATTGGCCAACATCAGGGTCGACGACATCGACAACCTGCTCCGATTCGCGAAGGAGAAGAGCATAGACTTGACAGTCGTCGGTCCGGAAGTACCCCTGGCTTTGGGTATCGTTGATCGGTTTGAAGCGGAACGACTCAAGATATTCGGCCCCACCAAGCTGGCGGCAGAGATCGAGGCCTCCAAAGCTTATGCCAAGCAATTCATGCGGAAATATCACATTCCGACCGCGAGTTACATGGTTTTTGAGGACATGAAAGAAGCTCTCCGCTTCGTGAAGGGTTCATCATATCCTTTGGTCATCAAGGCCGATGGACTGGCCGCCGGTAAAGGCGTGTCGATCGTAAAAAATTACGAGCTTGCTGAGAAGACGATCAAAAACATGATGCAGAAACGTCAGTTTGGCGCTGCGGGGGCCAAAATCGTTGTGGAGGACTTTTTGGTCGGCGAGGAAGCATCGGTCTTCGCTTTTACTGATGGCAAGCACGTCCTTCCGCTCATACCATCTCAGGATCACAAGCGCGTGGGCGACGGTGACACCGGCCCCAACACAGGAGGTATGGGAGCATATGCGCCAGTGCCGTTCGTATCGGACAAAGTGCAAAAAGACATTCTTGACCTGGTCCTCGAGCCAACTGTAGCCGGCATGGCGGAAGAAGGGCGTCCGTTTAGGGGTTTACTTTACGCCGGTATGATGATAACCGACAAGGGGCCGAAGGTGATTGAATTCAACTGCCGCTTTGGCGATCCGGAGACACAGGCACTCCTCCCCTTACTGAAGACCGATTTGGCGATGATTTTCCAGGCCGTTGTCAACGGGACACTGGCGGATGAAGTCCTCGAGTGGGAAGATGCCTACGCTGCCTGCGTGATTTTGGTTTCCGGAGGCTATCCGGGGGAATACGAAAGCGGCAAAGAGATCCATGGCCTTAAGGATATTAAAGATTCGGATGCGCTCGTATTCCACTCGGGCACGAAGTTCGAGGCGCGACGGTTCCTGACCAACGGCGGCAGAGTTATCGGCATCGTAGGTGTAGACGAGCATTTGGAGTCGGCCGTAGCCAGAGCCTACGAAACCAACGAGAAGATCCGCTTCGAGGGCAAGCAATTCCGCTCGGATATCGGGTACAAGGCCTGGACCAAGAAATTCAAATTTCTCCCTTAGGGAACATGTGCTTTCGCCGACGGTATTAGATACTAGCGAAGCGTAGAACGTCATATTGATAATTATTATTGCAGATAGTCGCTCGCATCGAGAACGAAAGGAACACTTATGAGAATCTCTCGGTCACTTGTAATGCTTCTAGTCCTCTTGCTCACAGCTTCGCTGATCGCTCAGGACAATGCCGCAAAGGAGAAATTCAACGCCGGAATCAAGGCGAAGGATGCCAGGAATTTTGCCGAAGCCGAGGAACAGTTCATGGCTGCCACGGCGGCGTTCCCCCAATACAAAGAAGCCTGGAATCAACTCGGCGTAGTGCGCCATGAACTGAAAAAAGCGGCGCTCGCCGAAGAAGCTTTCCAAAAGGCCATCGCCATTGACCCCAAATATCAGCAGGCCTTCTACAACCTCGGCATGATGCAATTAAGAGCGAAAAAATATACTCTCGCCGAAGCGTCTCTAAAAAAGTCATTGGAGTTGGTGACAAACGACGCCAAGACAATGAAGGCACTTGGGCAACTGTATTTGTTGCAGAAGAACTACGACAAGAGCGTTGAATACTACAAAATGTACAACTCAGGCAATTCCACGGACGCTGAGGCACACTACAATCTGGCGCAGGTCTACAAAGAAAAGGGCGACCTCGCGGAGGCAGAGAAATCATATCAGGCGGCAGTGCGGGTGGATCCCAAGTACTCTCAAGCGTATTTCAATTATGGCAACTTGCTTAGGACCCAGTCGAGGTTTCCTGCCGCCATTTCGGCATACAAGAGCGCTATCACCGCCGACCGCGGTATGGAGAAGGCATACTATAATTTAGCGCTATCGTACATGAAGACCGAGCAGTACCCTGAAGCGCTGCAAGCATACAAGGACTTTGTAAAGGCAGCGAAAGGCAAGCCGGCGCTCAAGGGGCAAGTGCAGCAGGTAGAAACCGACATTATCCCCAAGCTTGAGAAAACAATTCAGGGAGGGCAATAGCGCCCGCATTGGCTTTGGATGCTGGAAGCAAATAAACCGACTATGAAATTCGCCACATCGATTCTTGAACTGATCGGCAACACTCCGCTGGTGGAAATTCCCCAGTCATTGACCGATTGCCGCGCCACAGTTCTGTGCAAACTCGAATGGACTAATCCCGGTGGGTCAATTAAGGATCGGCTGGCGAAGTACGTAATCAGCACCGAGGAACAGCGCGGTCGTATCCACCCCGGTGATACAATTTGTGACAATACTTCCGGCAACACCGGCATCGGGGTGGCGATGGTCGCGGCCGCCAAAGGATATCGGTCGGTCTTTGCAGTTTACGATACGACATCAAACGAGAAGATCGATCTGATTAAATCGTATGGCGCTGAAGTCATCATCGCTCCCGCCGAGGTCGCCTGGGATGATCCTCGCGGCGGCTACATGGTTGCCAAACGACTGTCGGAGGAACATGGATACTACTGGCTTAATCAATACGACAATCCACTCAATCCGGAGGCGCACTACGCCGACACCGGACCGGAAATCTGGAACCAGACCGAGGGCAAGGTCACTTGTTTTGTCGCGGGTATCGGTACAGGGGGCACGATTTCAGGTATCGGAAAATTCCTCAAAGAGAAGAATCCATCTGCCAGAATAATAGGCGTCGAACCGCAAGGTTCTCTATTTCAGGCGATTCATGCCGGACGTCCGCTTGGTCAACCGCACCCGCACAAGGTCGAGGGTATCGGCACTGATATGGTCGTGAAGGCCTTTATCCCCAAGTATACTGATCAAGTTATTCAAGTTACGGATAACGACGCGTTTCTGGCAGCGCGACTGCTGACAAAGACTCTGGGGCTTTCCGTCGGCGGTTCGACCGGCTCGATTTTCTGTGCTCTCCGTCAGATTCGAGATACACTGACCGTCGATGATGTGGTGGTCATGCTCTCTCCTGATGCAGGCATCCGATATATCACAAAGTTCTTTTCGGATGACTGGATGCGCCGGCACAACTTCAAGCTCGAAGAGGATGTGATTATCCATGTGTAATCGGAGTTTTGTTCTGGGCTATGCCGTCTCAATCTTCGTGTTCGTCGGCCTGAACGCGGCACTCAGCTACGCTGCGGGTTCGCAAGGTGC
>JAPLUP010000018.1 GCA_026397575.1 Candidatus Zixiibacteriota bacterium | reverse complement strand
AAAATACTTCCCATCATACCCATACTCGAACCCCGCATTGTACTTCTCCAAATTGTCCGACGGATGCATCGCCTCCAGCGCAAATACCCCCTTGTGCTTCGCTCCATCCAAAACATTGATCGCACCGCCAAACTTGAAGTTGATCGGTAACGGATAGCCCTCACGAACAAACGTCATGTCCGGCCCGAAGTTCGTTATCACCATCGAAATCTTGAAGTTCCGGAAGCCCGTGTCGTAGTTCGTCCCTACGTCCGCCGCCCAACCACTCGATCGCTCCTCCTCATACAACTCATCGATAAACTTCAACGTCAACCCCACACTAAAACGATCCGTCAAATTACGTCCATAACTCATCGTCGCCGCATACTCCCTCGCCCCAAACGTCCGACCCGTCCCCAATGGATACTCATGCGTCGTCTCGTCGAAACTCCCGCCGTTCAACATGTAAAACCCAAATCCCAATACCCCGCCGACTCGATACAACGGATACGCCAAACCCACAAACTCGTACGAAATCTCCGCCGGATAGTCAACATGCGTGAAGATAACTTCCCGATCGTACAACTGCGTCAATCCCGCCGGATTGTAATACATCGCCGTCGCATCGTTCGACACCGCCACAAATGCATCACCCATCCCGTTCGCCCGTGCCCCTACTCCCAACTTCAAAAACTGTGCCCCGGCCGTGCCTACCTTCGCCTGTCCCAGTAACACTCCCGGCAGCAACAGCAGTACCATCAATACTATGATCAATTGCCTCATGCCGTCTCCTCTATCTCCATTGCTCTGCCTTCTTCACTACTTGATGATCACAAACTTGCCTACTTGTGTTCCCATCTTCGACTCCACTGTGTACAAATATATCCCCGAAACCACTGCCTGCGTATTGCGGCTGATCAAATCCCAGGAGGTCATACTCTCGCCCTCTTGCAGAGGGCAATCGCACGGATGCTGCAATTCGCGAACCAAATCACCATCAAGCGTGTAGATGCGGATCGTCGCCTCACGAGGCAGATTCGCAAAGTGGATACGGCGAGCGCGTTCCGGCGACAGCGCTGTAGCGACATCTTCGTAACCTGCTTCGGCGTAACCACCGTCGATCCTGTACGGATTCGGGAAAACCGAGACTTTCTTGGCCGAGTCGGCGACAACATCCGCGGAATACACCGGATAGATCTCCACGGCGTTCGCCAAGGGCGAACTCTCCAGAGGCGCTAGGTTTGTCGTCGGATTACCGTAATCAAAGGTCGAGACCGACAAGTAGACCGGTCGCGAAGGCAACAGACCGTCAATCGAGTACTCGTACTCGTAGTAAGCGTCAACGGAGTCCTGCAATTGCGAATCCCAAACCATGTCGCCCGGCTGGGCGGTGCGATAAATCTTCTCAATCCCAATCCCACCAGAGTCAGCCAACTCCGAACGGTTGTAGTCCTGCGATGTGAAGAAGTAACGGGATGTGCCTGTACTATCCGTTACGGTCAGGGGCGAATCTTGTGAACCGTATTGACTCGGGTCAAAATCCGGCCCATATAGCACCCGCAGTGAGTCCAATGTGAATGGGATTTCCGTCACTTCCCAGCGAGGAGGAGAATAGCTCTGATTCTCGTGATGACGCGAAAAGTCGTAGCGATCATAAGAAGTCAGCAGCGCAAACTCGCTTAACTGGAGTTTCTGCCCCATATAGACGCGATAACCTTCGAAATCCTTCTTGAAAGAGAAAGGATCTAGAGAGGTCTCCGAGATCTTGCCGTTCCAACGAACAGTTACGCTGCCGGGCGATGATGAAAACCGCAAAATCGGCACCGTCGGGGGCGGAGGGCCGGCAAAATCCGGCACGCCATCACCGGACACGTAGACGGAGTCACCAGTGCACGGATTCTTGATCCTTTGACCCTTGGAGCCATCGTTATCCGTATCAACACCCGGGTTATCATACACCCAGGCGGCCCATTGTGCATTAGTCGCAAAATCAGAGAAGTCGAGCTTGTCATAAAACTTCTGCGGATCATTGGCATCGAAATACTTCTGGAAATCATCCGGTTTGACGTGGAATGCTTCACCACCCACATAGCCGATTGTGAACGGCACTGTGTCACCAGGAGCAATATCAAAGGGACCAAACGAAAACAAATACCTGGTGTCATAGCCGTCGGCTAGATTGGACGCAATGTTCGCCGGGGGGGGCAGCCAGCCGTCCGCCGAGTGATCTACCGCGGAGAAAAGCTGATCGTAGTCAAACTCGCGTACCGACATGATATAGTACTTGTTCTTGTCTCCTTCCGGAGTCCCCAGACCACCAGTTCCAAAATTGCGATTGTTTTCCTGCCGGCGTGGTCCCCAGTCAAGGGAGACATCATCGCCATTTGATACCCACCAGTTGAATGAGAACTTCAAGTCGGGATTCGGAGATCGCACGACACGGGTTCCTGACACGCAGGTTGCCGAAGTGGCCCCGAATAACCCACTTCGGTCGGGATCGCCGTCATTGTCTGCCGTCCAAGCGATGTTGATCTAGTCCTCGAGGTCTTCAGGGCACGCTGGTGACGGTACAGTGAACCTGTAACCAGAAATGTCATCCGCGAAGCCATTAGCTGTCGATGGGTGCCAGTTGTCGGCGTCAACGTAAAGAGCCATATATGCCTTGCTGATGTCTTTTGTGCCGATGTTCACCAGTCGATAGTCAAGCAGAATGAAGTCTTCCGCATAACTATATGACCAGGAATAGCTCCGCTGTAAGACTTTAATCCCCAGCGGTTTGTGATGGCGATTGTCCCTTGGATCGTCCGCAGTCCAAGTGACATCTACCAATGTGTCAGTGTATTCGGCGACAAAATCCTGTTCGCTGATGGCATCCTCGGAATAAAACTCAGAGCTCCGCCGATTCGATTTTTGGATAATGCCGCCATTGGGAGCACTCTGCGGGTACATTTCATGGGTCCACTGCCAGCCATCGGCACCGACCGATACCAATGTATCCTCTCCGACAATCGCTCCAATCCAAAGCGCGCCCTGAAACAAGTAGTTTACTCCGGTACCAGCCGGAAATTCGAACGACGGCGCCAGTTCGCCGATGGGCACACTAGGACTGATACAGTACAATTCCTTGAGTTGGCTCTGCTGAAACTGGCTGCCGAAGAATCCCCAGTTTGTGATTGTGAACCAGACGTTTCCGACTCGGTGCGAACAGTTCTGCGTGTTCGGAGTGGCAGCAGTCTTGGCCAGGCCGCCACGATCGACCGAAGTCTCGGAAAGTTTGTTCATGCCAAAGGCCGTTGCCGCCATAATCAGAAGTAACAAGACCGCGGCCTTGCTCAACCTGAAATGCTCTCTAAAGGACTTACCCATACAACCTTTCTTCTGATTTTAGAACTCCACGCCGAGGCCGATTCGGATGTTTCTTCCCGAACCAAGGTTCAGCGGACTGTTGGCAATATCGCTTCCCGAATACACCCAGCTCGAGCCGGCCGTCTTGCTGTTAGTATCATATCTACCGGTCGTAGAGTATATACTTTCTATGTTCTTCTTGTTGAACAGGTTGTTGATCCAGAGATCAAAAGTATAGTCCAGACCGAGGAATGGGAACCGCTTGTACATTCTCACGTCAACCCTTGAAGTCGAAGGATAACGCATCGAATTGGTCTGAGGTGATTCGCCCGACATCAGCCTCAGTCCCGGATAATCTTTGTCCGGCGTGAACGGGAATCCCGAACCAAACTGCCAGATCACGTTAGTACCCCAATTATCGGGCAACTTCAGCCCAAACAGTTTGGGATGGTCGTTGCGAGGAATGCGCAGATCAAGATTTATCGTGAGCTGATGACGAACGTCCCAGTCCAGCGGGAACTCCTGAATCGGAATCGATCGGGAATAGAAATCATCGAAGTAGTTGGAGCTTTCGCTCGAACTCTTGCCGTACGCAAATGCATATTGATAATTTGTGGTGCCAGAGATGTAGTTGCCGTACTTCTTATCTAACTCGAGCTCGAATCCTCGACTGCGAGAGTAGTCCGAGTTCTGGTAGACGTTACGCTGGTTCGGACCAAAACCCTCACGAACCGAGTTAATCTTGCCATATTCGTCTTTGTAGAAACCGGAAGCATCGAGCACGTAGTCCTTGGACAGGGCATAACTCACACCAAACTCGTAAGAAACTGTCTTCTGGAAGTCGAGATTTTCGTTACCGATGATGCCGAATGCGTTTGAGGCCTGCGTCGCGCGCCTATACATGTAGGACATCTCGGGGAGTTGATAGAAGTGGCCGTAATTGAAGAAGACTTTCGCCTTGTCGGAAATCGGGTAGCTGAAGCCAACACGTGGGCTGAAATGGTTTTCGGAACCGGAGATCGATTTGCCCGTCGCCTGATCGGAACTCTGCTTTTGCTTCAAGTCGGACGACTGAATGAAGAAATCAAAGCGCAAGCCAAGATTCGCGATCATACCACCGTATTCCATTTTGTCTTGCAAGAAAAAAGCACCCTGCGTCGGTCGGCGCGTATAGAAATCACGAAAGACGCCGCGATCAGGCCAATCGCCGCCGTCCGCGAGACCGTCATATGGATAGTTCGGATAGCGCAAATCGGCCATCTGGGTCTTGTGCAGTACCAGGTTCATCCCCGATTTGACCTCGTGTTCCTTGCTAAACTGCTTGGTAATCTTGAAGTCGGCCGTGTAGTTAGCCGCCGAACGCTTCTCGTAGTAAGCCCATTGCTGATGACCGCGATCGTAAAAACTATCACGAGCATCCCATTTGCCGTTGCCGTTTAGATCGAGGAACGGCTCTCCGTAGTCATACTTGCCATTCACACGATCATACAGCCCATTACCATTCAAATCCTGGAAGGGTATGCCCGTCGTCCAAGTCGCGCTGGGGCCGTCATACTGGGAATTGCGGTTCAAGTCCATGTTAATGGCAGGGTCTTGAGCATAAATAAAGATATCTATCCCCGGGTCGTATACACCGTTCATGTTGACGTCTACAAACGGCTCACCTAACGACTGGTCACCGTCGGTGTATGGTTCCGGATTGTCGATGTTGGTCACAGCACCGCGCTCAGGGTCATATACGCCGTTGTTGTTTGTGTCGACCAGCAGGTAGTCCCCCGCATTCCACTTGCCATCACCATTGACATCGACGTAAGCCTCTGATTCGTAGAAATCGACAGCGCCGTTTCCGTTCCAGTCGGTTAGAATCGTATCGACGACATCGCTCGAACTACGCTTGTGATTATAAGCGCTATTGACACCACGATACTCGGGATTCAATTCGTAAATGACCAGCGGCCACGGTGGATATCCGGCAGGGGCGTTTGTCGGTGCATAAGCATCGCCGAAAGTGTAAAACGGCGTCTGCCAGTACCATGATGTATCACCGTTGGCATTGATGAATGGCTCGGCGAGATCATATTTGCCGTTGCCGTTGCGATCGTAGATATACTCGTACTTGCTATACTGCAGGAAATCGCCCGGCGTTAGACCTTCACCGGGATTGTCGGGATCACCAGGCTCCTGAAGAAAGTCGTAGTTGAAGTGCGACAGAGTCAAATCGTAGAAGGTTGACTTGTCAATTGTGTGCGTCAAGTTAATGGAATACTTTTCCGACTGATCGTGAACAACCGGCGCGGTCTGAGGCGTGTAGCGGTAATTCCACTGGAAAACGGTCTGATCATTCCACGAGCCGCGATAGATTCCCGTCACCTTGATTTTGGGTGTTGCCTGCCAGCGGAGTTTGACTTGCGCTTCGTAAGCGTTTTGCATTCGGTCTTCCAAATTGAAGAGTCCGAGAATCGAACGCTTCTTGAAGTCGCGATTAGTCGCTTCCGTGAAGTACTGCTTGTAGTTCGCATAGCCGTCAGACTTGTCCGCAGCACCGGACACCGCGTAATAGAGTTTGTCGGAAAACCAGTTGATACCAAGTTTGGGGAGAACCTTGTCCGACAAGAGAGGTTCACGACCG
>JAPLUP010000713.1 GCA_026397575.1 Candidatus Zixiibacteriota bacterium | reverse complement strand
GGTTACCTGGTGCAACTTGGTCAGTCATGCAGGAGCTTACTGCGAAGCCAAGGGAGTACGAACCGTCAGAGCCAAATGGCGGCACCAAGTATATCTACTTGCCTGTCACGGACGCTTTGGCGCTACAGCGAAGTAATCTGCATTCAGCTCAGAACCTGCCTCTAGAAAATGGCATCCTGTCAGATACCTCTGATCTGTTCTGTGTCCGAATTGTCTGACGACGTACAAGGAGAAGCGAAACACACGAGAAGGAAGATAGTAGAATTATGCCAGTGTGGACCATCTGGTAGGAGAAGTTCCTCAACGATTTTCGGCCGTTATTTTAGCCTGCCTCGCTAGCTTTACCAGCTCCCAGTAGGGGGGAGCATAACCGTTTTCCGCTTTGAACTTCTCAATCTGTGGGAGCATGAGTTCCTTTATCTGTGCGTGTTGGGCAGAAAACCACTTGTTCCGGAGTGCAGCAGTGGCATCCATCCCCTCCGGAACCGGTCCGATTCCACCAAACCAGTTAAGCACCACACTGTACGCCTTCAGAGTCCGGGCGACCGGAAGCAGGTACATTGAATACTTGAATGTAACCCCCATTTCGGCGAACTCCAGCATGACGTCGATAATGGCATTGTCAATCTGATCCCTCGCGAGGGTCTTTGGGTCGCGCCATTCTGCGACGACCTTTAACTGCGGATCGTATTCCAGATCCGATGGTTCCTGCGTTTCGAAATGAGTGACCCCAAACGAGCCGAGCCAGTTTCGAATCCCTGGCGATGATATGTGTGACATCCCCATCCAGAGGGTGAGCCCGACATGCCGGTACGCCTGCGATGCTACTTCAGAACAAAACAGCTTGTTCGAATCTGCAAAATCCATCTGGAAATCATAGGGTATGTGCCGACTCCTGGCTCGTTCGAGCATGTAGGCTGCTGCATTGCCTGGAAGCATGGGAACACTCTTCAACCCTAGAAGGTCAGGCCTCAAGCGAAGTACCATCACCCGAAGCTTGGTGTCACGGAGGTAATCATCAAGTGTGGCGATAGCGATCCCTTGTTCAATGTGCGATTCGATAATCGAAGCCTTACCACTTGCAGAATCGACATACACCAATGCTACATGGGAGAAGTTCCCTTGAAAATCGTTCCCTCTGGCTATCAAGGCCGAGGTGGGGGCACCACCCCGTGAGACCAGTATATCCCCGCTATGAATTGTTACGCCAAGGATGGTTGTTGAAGGAGTGGCCGAGGGAACATCCTCACACACGCTTAACGCCGGCACAGAATCGCTGGGAAGTTGCAGCATGACCTGCTCAATCGCAGCTCGCCCGCCATAAAGAAAGCGATAGAGCCGAATCCTGCTAGCTTCAGAGTTCATATCCCAATGCGTCGATTGCGTCTTAATCGCACTCCGAATCTGATTGAACGATTCCATATATTGTGGGAGCCTATCCCGACACACCCCTATCTCTGTGCCCAACTCAAAGATCGTAGTTTCGATTATCGCAAATATCGGATCATCGGGTTCGTATGACTTTATATTCAGAGAATCGGTCAGCGTTGCTATCTTAGCAAACGCCGAGTCGATTCTTGAATTAAGTCTCGGGCAACCGACTTGGAGTGCCTCCTTGAATTGATTTTGAAGGGAACTCCAGTATTCATCCTGATTCCAAGCAAACGGTCGCTTCTCCGTTAACGGAGGAACGGTCGGCGCTGATCCCGGAATAAGGAGAACCAAGTAGAGTGCCATCAGTGCAAGAATAATCCAACGATAGAGCTTCATAATTGAACAAGTTCCTCTGATTTTCAGGGCAAAGACGTGGCCTATGACCAGACGACCTACGTAGTCAGCGCGGACATGGCCTCAACACAGTCTCCTTGTATACTGGAACCGCTGGCAGACCAGCTTGATCGATATATCGGAGCCGATCTCCACTTCGCTCAAGTGATTTGATTTTCATGATCGGTGTGGAGTATTTCAGGGTCGTCGAGGTTTCTCTTTTGCAGAGTAAAGGTGCCGCTTCACCTTATTGGTCGAGGTTTTTTCCAGCTCGGAGAGGCATAGTTCAAACGCGACAATCCGCTTAAAATCGGCGATGTGTGCGTTCACCTCTTTGACCACCTGCTCGAGCATCAGTCGAATTTTCTCCAAATTGGGCGAGGTGGTTTTCATGCCGAAATCCGC
>JAPLUP010000108.1 GCA_026397575.1 Candidatus Zixiibacteriota bacterium | reverse complement strand
GTATTGCAATCAAGTACAATGGCGCAACTTCTGCGCTACCCAGGATGCAAATAAGAAGAGAAGCCCCGTTTGTAGCCTTGGCTCTTGAGCGAATGCAATCGATGCGGATTTATCCGTATCCAATAGCGTTCAAGCGAGTTTGAATCTACACTTTCTTCCTGGGAACGTGCACAGACATCCCATGGACATCGTGGGTAGCTTCCATGATCGCTTCAGAAAGCACCGGGTGGGCGTGAATCATGCTGCCGAGCGCTTCCGCCGTCATCCCCTGCCGGATTGCCAGGGCTGCCTCATGCACGAGATCGGTGGCGTGTGCGCCGATAATATGCACGCCGAGAATCTTGTCAGTCTTTTTGTCAGCGATAATCTTGACCCCCCCCAGAATGTCCCCCTCGGCTTTGGATTTGCCCAACGTTCGGAAAGCATAGTTACCAAGACGCAGTTCATGCCCCAGTTCTTCGGCTTTCTGCTGTGTCAAGCCGACCGAGCCAACTTCGGGATCGGTGAAGATCGCATTCGGCACACCGACATAATCGGCCTTGGTGACCCTGCCAAGCGCATTGGCAACGGCGACCGTCCCCTCATACGACGCAGTATATGCCAGCAGATACTTGCCGGCGCAGTCGCCGATAGCATAGACACCCGGCACGGTTGTTTCCATCTTGTCATTGACCACAATCGAACCGTTTTTGTTCAGTTCGCATCCGACGGCCTCAATATTGATGTCCTCGGTATTAAACGACCGACCAACCGAAACTAACACCTTCTCGGTCGTTACCGTCTTGCTCGATTCGAGATTGCAGGTCACGGCGGTGGCGCTCTCGGTTATAGAAGATACTTTCTCCCCCAAGTACAACTCTGCGCCCCGTTTTTTCATCTCGCGCTCCATCGTCTTGGAGGTGTCGATATCCTCCATCGGCAGCAGGTGCGGCAACATTTCCACGATAGTCACTTTGGCGCCAAATTCCGACAGCAGACAGGCAAACTCGCAGCCAATCACGCCGCCGCCGATGATCGCAATCGATTGCGGAATCGATTTGGGGTAGATCATTTCGTCCGATGAAATGATCGTGCTGCCGTTGAACGGAAACGCCTTCATGTTCATCGGACGCGACCCGGTAGCAATGATGATCTTGTCGGCTTCGATTTGCACTACTCCGC
This sequence comes from Candidatus Zixiibacteriota bacterium, assembly GCA_026397575.1. Taxonomy (GTDB): domain Bacteria; phylum Zixibacteria; class MSB-5A5; order CAIYYT01; family CAIYYT01; genus CAIYYT01. Next base: position 523 of record JAPLUP010000108.1, on the reverse strand, counting down.
CGTCGGTCTTCTCGACCGAGATATGATGCGTATCGTCGAACGTCCCGAAGCCGTTGTACAGCGCCACACCATACGATTTGAACAGCATGCCGATACCGCCGACCAGTTCGCTGACGATCTTGTTCTTGCGGTTGACCATCGTCTCAATATCAATCGACACTGGCCCTGTCAGACGGATGCCAAATTCGCCTGCATCTTTGATCTTCTTGAAGAGATGCGCGGTCGCAATGAAGGTCTTGGTCGGAATACAACCCCAGTTGAGGCAGATTCCCCCCAGCTTGTCTTCCTCGATGCAACAAACCTTGGCGCCCAACTGCGCCGCTCTGATTGCCGCCACATACCCACCCGGTCCGCCACCGAGAATCGCTATATCAAACTTGTCTGGCATGGTCTATATCCTCTATGCAAACGCCCATTTCCATGTATACGAACGAACCGATAAGTTATGTGAGGGCGCAGAAAAGTAAAGGGGTTTGCGGGACTTGCAGCACACCCAGAGCGTACAGACGGTGACGCAATGGAA
>JAPLUP010000205.1 GCA_026397575.1 Candidatus Zixiibacteriota bacterium | reverse complement strand
GTGCATTGTTGATCTGGTCGAAAAGGGAGTCGAATACGGAGACAATGCGGTCGTCTCCGAAAGTGCGCAACTCAAGATAGGCAATCTGATCCTTAAGCATCCGAAACTTCGCCGCGGGTGTGGGGAGGAAAGAACGCCATTGACGTTGAAGGCTCACGTCGAATTGCTTCGTCTTGCCGTCCTCCAAGGTCAGCCTTACGGGAGCGCTCTTAGCGCCGCAGAGAAGGTAGAAGGAGTATACCAGTTGCTCACGCCCCTGCTCTGTTGATGCTCCGGTGTATGGCTCCACCTGACTTTCGGCATAGGTCTGAACAGGCACTCCATCAACGGCAACAACCTCCAACCCCGGCTTCAGTCCCATCTTCGACAATTCCTTGTCGACAACATTAGTGATCACAACTTTGTCTTCAACCAGTCGTGTATCTATCGCGGGACGGTCGTATAGTTCGTAAAGCAGTTCATTGGGAGCTTCGACACGGGAATGGCCGTCCTTCAACTCAGCGCTGAAGCGCTGTAATACTTTGAAGTACTCCATCGTGTTCCGGGTTTGTCGGATTTGCGGCAGATAGGCAAAATATACGGAATCCCAGTTCAAATCGGGCAGCTTGTCGAAATAGACAAAGTTATACTTGCACTCCGACCAAAACCTGGATAACCCCGCCAGCTTCTCGTCATCACTGATGTTCTCTTTGTAAAGTGTTCCGAAAAAGGGATTGTCCCAAAAGGCTCCAAGGGGTATAAGGCGACCCAGGAGTTTCTGAAATCGCACATCGCCACGCACAAAGTCAAGATCGCTGTCCTTGACGACGTTGTCGTAGTAGGCCAAGCCGGCATCAACACTCTCGCCGAAGTATCTTATTGCGTCATCGGCTTGGTGGAGCAACGAGTGGGCACAGGCGAGGCCATAGACGATACTGACCCATGTCATTCCTGTATGATCCAAACCCGGATTGTGATAGAGCTCATCAAGCAGTCCAAGCGCTTTCTGGATGTCTTTCTGTTGCCATGCTTCAGCCACGCCGGTCATATTTGTTTCCACAAGTTGTTCCAGCTTGAACTTTGAAGTGTCTTGCTGAGAAACAGCGGGCACTGAGAGGAACAGGAGGACCGCAAGAAGCAGGGCCGGCATCGAAAAGCGGACAGAGCGTTGAAAGCCTACATCGTCGCTATGTATGAATTGTCTCATGGCTAATATCCCTTCCGCGCTCAAGCGCTGTGAGGTTGATGTCGACCAGTTTCGGTTTCACCAACGACTTGATCGTCTCGATCCAGAGATTCGGATCAAAGGGCAGATAACTCGACAGCACGCCGATCAAAATTGTGTTCACCAATCGTGGGTTACCCAACTCAGCCGCAATCTTGTCGGCATCTACAGCTATCACTTTGGCGAGCTTCTTTTTAATCTCGGCAACGGCGTCATCAGGATAGGTGAATTTTTTAGATGATGTCACAATCGCGGGTACCAGAGAACTGCGCGAGATGATGGCAATGCCGTCCTTGCGCATCCAATTGATCGCGCGCAGACCTTCGGCCTGCTCGAATGCCATCAGGAAGTCGGTTTCGCCTTCTTGGATCAACGGCGAATAGACTTTCTTGCCGATGCGAACGTGCGAAGTTACCACGCCACCGCGCTGCGACATGCCGTGAACTTCAGACTTTTTGACATCCATTCCCGAACGCATTGCGACATCAGAGATAATTTCCGACGCCAGCAACACGCCTTGGCCGCCGACCCCGACGATCAGGATGTTATGTATGTTATTCGTCATGGTAAACCTCCTAAGCTGCTACGAACTTGCTTTTCAGGACAATCGCTTCCGTGGGACAGATTTGCGCGCACAGCATGCAGCCGGTGCACGTGGTCTCGTCGATTACCGCTTTGGGATGTCCGCGCTCGTTAGTCTCGGAGGACGCCGCAATCGCGGGACAGGAAATGCGGAAACAGGCGGAACAAGCGTTGCAGAGTTCCAGATCGACAACAAAAGGTTCATCCATAATGCGCTTGGGCATCAGCACGCAAGGCCGGTGCGTGACAATCACCGACGGACCGGGATTCCTGGTCTCTTCCTCAATTGCTTTGAGAGTGGCCTCGTAATCGTAGGGATCAACACTGCGGCAATTCTTCACGCCAAGCGCTTTGACCAGTGTCTCAATATCGGTGCGCGTTGCCGGCGCGCCCATCAGGGTGTGACCGGTTCCGGGATGTTCCTGTCCACCGGTCATTGCCGTGGCGCCGTTGTCGAGAATCATCACGGTGACATTGCTCTGATTGTATATGGCGTCCAGAAGTCCGGTGATACCGGAATGGAAAAATGTGGAATCGCCGATCACAGCAACCGTGCCTTTGGCCGAGCCATTGACTTTCTCGATACCGATGGCGTTGCCAATCGACGCGCCCATGCAGATGCAGGTATCCAAGGCATTAAGTGGTTTCAACATTCCCAGCGTGTAGCAACCGATATCACCGGTGACCGCTACGCCGAGTTTGCGTAGCGCCATAAATGCGCCGCGGTGCGGACAGCCGGGACACAGTACCGGCGGACGCGGGAACAATGATTCGGCTTCGATTTCGGGACGAACAACGCTCTTGATCAATCCGGCGTCATAGAAGCCTTGCGCCACACGAGTCGGGTTCAACTCACCGAGATTGCCGAAGTACTTTTTGCCTTCAACGTGGATGCCCGCGATTTTGAGTTGTTCTTCATAGAACGGTTCAAGCTCCTCGACGACCAACACGATGTTATGCGCCACGACGAATTTCCGTATCCTCTCAAGCGGCAGCGGAAATCCGAAACCGATCTTGAAATAGTCAAAATCCGGCGCGATCTCTTTGGCATGTTGATAGGCCACACCACCGGCAATGATGCCAACGGGCGATCCGTTGCTCTCTATGCGATTCCACTCGGTCTCCTCTGAGAATTTGCGTAGCTCCAGCAGCCTTTGGGAAAGCACTTGATGCCGCACTCTGGCATTGGAGGGAATCATCACATACTTGGCCGGGTCCTTGACGAACTTCCGTTCCGGCACATTCACCGGCTCTCCGAGTTCCACAATGGCCTTCGTATGCGAGATACGGGTCGTCATCCGCAGCATGACCGGCGTGTCAAAACGCTCCGAGACCTCGAATCCCGCCAGCAGCATATCTTTTGATTCCTGGCTGTCGGCTGGTTCGAAGAAGGGAATGCCGGCAAAGCGGGCGAAAATGCGGTTGTCCTGCTCATTCTGCGAGGAGTGCATCTCCGGATCATCGGCGCTCACCACAACGAAACCGGCGTTGACACCGGTATAGGCAAAGGTCATCAGCGGGTCAGCGGCGACATTCAGGCCAACATGCTTCATCGTGACCAGCGCACGGCCACCGCCCAAGGAAGCTCCGATACCAACCTCGAAGGCGACTTTTTCGTTAGGCGACCACTGTGCATAAACCGAACGGTGGCGTTCCGCAATCGTCTCTAAGATTTCGGTCGATGGCGTGCCGGGATACGCTACCGCCACTTTGACTCCGGCTTCGACCGCTCCGCGAGCCACCGCCTCGTTTCCAGAAAGAAGTTCTTTCATAATTGTCTCACACTATGGAAGAAAGGGAATTGCATTCAAATCTGAGAATCAAACAGATCACCTCACCGGCCGCCGGTCCCGGAAGCCGCGGGCTTCTGTGAATCGAATCACCAGAATAGTGCATCAAGAGGACTTCAGCAACCGCTTTTTGCGGACTCCATGTTGGAGCGAACTGGTCGCTTTAGTGTCCTTGTCGCCCCAAGCAAACCGACGTATTCATCGATCAAGCCTTTCTGCAGGCGATTCTGGTGGCAAATGCTCTCGGGAAGCGTTACATTGTTAGTATGTTCCCGTGTGGTGACGACCTTGACGCCCAGCGCTGCATGGGGCGGCTGACGGCCAATGGTCGAGTCCGGAAGACAGATACGCACGGAAATATCACACTGTAATCAGGCGAGAGATTGAGATGAGAAGTCGGAGAGTTTTCAAATTGCTGAAGGGCGCAGGAATTACGGAACCGGAAACCGGCGCCAAGAAGGCCAGACAACGGTCGGAGATTGATGATCGCTACAAATGGCGGCTCGACCACATGTACGAGTCCGACGATCAGTGGCGCCTCGATCAGGCTAAGGTCAAGGAGATGATCGGTACAATCCCGTCGTTTCAGGACAAACTCGCGGAGTCGGGGGAAACGCTTTACAATTGCCTCGATCACCGCGACCAAACTTCAATTCTCTTCTACAAGCTCTATGTCTATGCCCATCTCAAACTCGATGAGAACAATCGCGCCAGCCATTATCAGGCGATGAGTGACGAAATCGCCGCTCTCGCGACCCGGTTTGGTGAGGCTGGATCTTTTATTACACCAGAGATTATTGCCATTTCGGATGATCGTTTCTCGAAAATGAAAACGGATTTTCCGCGTCTGACTCTGTACGATCACCACTTGGACGAGATGCGCCGCTTGCGGGCACACATTCTCTCTCCCAACGAAGAAAAACTGTTGGCGTTAGCGGGAAATGTGACACGCGGACCGTCGCAAATTTTTCGCATGATCGATGACGCCGATATCAAGTATGGCGACATCACTGACGAAAACGGCGAGAAGGTCACATTGACCAAACAGCGTTACTCTGATCTTCTCGAATCCAAGGACCGTAACGTTCGCAAAGAGGCGATGGAAACGTTCAGTGGCGCCTACAAGACTTACCTCAACACTCTCGGCGCCACCCTGTCGACTTCAGTCTACAAGGACCTGTACGTCTCGCGAGCACGCAAGTATTCCACCTGCCTGGAAGCGTCACTGGATGCTGACAATATCCCGCAGGCAACCTACAGGAATCTTGTCGATACCGTGGATGCTCATCTCGGAGTGCTGCACCGTTACGCCGCTTTGCGCAAGCGTATTCTCGCCGTGGATGAACTGCATCCCTACGATCTGTATGTGCCGCTGGTACCGGACGCCAAGATGAAGATCGCGTATGACGAAGCGACAAAACTGATTGCCGAAGGACTTCAGCCGCTCGGCAAGGAGTATGTCGAGAATCTGCTCAAGGAGGTTGAGTCGGGTTGGATTGATGTATATGAAAGCGAGGGCAAAGGCTCGGGCGCCTATTCCTGGAGTACTTACGCCGCGCATCCGTATGTCCTGATGAACTATAACGATACGCTGGACAACATGTTCACGCTGTCCCACGAGTTGGGGCACGCCATGCACTCATATTATTCCAAAATAGGGCAGCCCTATATCTACTCTGGGCATTCAATCTTCACTGCCGAAGTGGCCTCGACAACCAACGAAGAGTTGTTGATGCATTTCATGCTTGAACGCGCCAAAGACAAAGATCAGCGAGCCTACCTGCTCAGCTATTATCTCCAGCAGATAGTGGGAACGTTCTTTACGCAGGTGCTGTTTTCGCAGTTTGAAGATCAGGTTCACCGCGAGGTCGAGGAGGGCAGACCGCTTTCTTCAGACGTATTCCGTCAGATTTATCGCAAAATCTACCAGAAATTCTGGGGTCCAGAGTTGGTGCTCGATGAATACTCCGACATCAATTGCCTGCGCTTCTCTCACTTTTATCGCTCATTTTATGTCTATCAGTATGCTACCAGCTACTCTGCAGCGACCTACATAGCCGAAAAGCTTCTGGCTGGCAACCATGGACAGTTGGAACGCTATATGGGTTTCCTGAGAGCAGGCGAATCGAAATACCCGAACGAGGTTTTGGCGGATGCCGGTGTCGACATGACCAAGCAGGATGCGATCGAGTCCACGGCCAAGCTTTTCGGGCGGCTGGTGGACCAACTGGAGCAGTTGTTGGCCACCTAATTGTAGAAAGTACCCATCTGGTAAAGGTCAGACAGATGATGGACACGATGGGGCGGCGCGTCAAGGCGTCACTCCCAGAAAAAGCCCCACCCTTCATCTTTAGGCTGTGTCGCAGTTCATTTATGTCAACGAGGAATTTCGCGAGCGACTGCAATCGGAATACGAACAACTCGACGCGCAGGCGAACTATCAACTGCGCAAACAAAAGGTCAAATTGCCGTTTGGCCATCTCAAACGGAATCT
>JAPLUP010000645.1 GCA_026397575.1 Candidatus Zixiibacteriota bacterium | reverse complement strand
CCGTGGCCATGTTCACAACCGCCCGACTTCCACAAATCAAATAAAGCTCTGCTGTCCCGATTTGGCAAGAATAAATCTCTTACATTCACGGCGCTAAATCGGTGTTCACGTGAAGAAAAGAAAAAGCACTGCAAAAAGTCTTGACTTCAGAAACTAAATTGTTTTACGTGGTTGTTCCCAATTAGCGCACTCATCGCTTGCGCGCCAATCGTGCGTTTGATCCAATTCTGAAAGAAACCGCGTCAGGCCGTTATCTCACAGAACAGACTCGATTCATCAACTTCCGTGATTGTGCAGCGTCGTCCCAATTGTGATACAATCGAGGCAAAGCGATCCGCTGTGTAGGTCGTTCCGCGGAAGCCGTCTTTGCAGACGATTTCGCCTTCCCGTGTGGCATTCCAATCGATCTCGCCAACGAGACCATGCTCTGATTGAATGCGAAACCATTCGAGACGATCCTTCCAGAATTTCATCGAATAGCTGGAGAATAGCGCGAGTCCCCCTCGCTTGGTGACGCGCAGACTTTCGCCAATTAGCGTTTTCGGATCAACATGAAACGCAGAGATACCGTTCTGAATGCAGACAACGCGATCAAAAGAGCCGTTTTGAAATGCCAGAGCAGCAGCGTTCATTTGAACAATGTTAACATTGGCAGCCGATCCTAATTGTCCTGCAGCGGATAGCAAGCTGGCTTCCGAAGTGTCGATGCCGAAAACACGCTTGGCCTTCGCCGCCAGTCGTTCCAGAACACGACCGTATCCACAGCCAAGCTCGAGCACGATGTCAGAGGAACTGAGTCGATCCAGAACAAAAGAGATTTCCGCTTCTAGATACTGCTTGACTCGCGGGGGAGCCAGTTCATAGACTAGCTGCAGTCGTTCAGCGGAAAGATTGCAGTCGTAGTAGTTCTTCATGACAACCATTCCGCGTTCCGAATTAGCTAATGCCTGAAGTGCCGCACGCCGGTAAAAACCATGGCAATTCCAGCTTTGTCCGCGGCCGCAATAGCATCTTCGTCGCGCTTCGACCCCCCCGGCTGAATGATCGCCCTGACACCCGCGGCAGCAGCAACTTCCACACCATCCGCCATTGGAAAAAAGGCATCAGACGCCAGTACCGCGCCTTGTGCGCGACCTCCGGCCTTCTTGACCGCCTGTTCCACGGCATCCACGCGCGATGTCTGACCGCAGCCAAATCCAACGAGTTTGGCGCCGTCGATGATGATAATTGCGTTCGACTTGACATGCTTGACCAACTGGAAACCGAATAGCAGCGACGCGATCTGCGTTGCAGTCGGCTTAGCTTTGGTTACAACCGTCAGCTCAGCCTCGCGTACGACTTTCTTGTCCGCAGACTGATAGAGAAACCCTCCTGCGACCGAGCGAAAAACGTGGTCGGCTGCATCTGCCTTACCGATTTGTGGCAGGCGCAGCAGGCGACGTTGTTTCTTTTTCGACAGCAGCGCCAATGCCGCATCTTCATACTCCGGAGCGATGATGCATTCGACAAATTCGGTCTCATGCAATAGCTGTGCGGTTTCCATGTCGACTCTGCGATTAAGACCGATGATCGAACCATAGGCCGACATCGGGTCGGAAGCAAGCGCGTCGCGATAGGCATCGGCCAGCTTGTCGGCGCAAGCGGCCCCGCAGGGATTGGTATGTTTGACGATGCAGGCAAACGGCTGCTCGAAATCGGCGATCATGCCAAGCACCGAATCGAGATCGACAAAATTGTTGTAAGACAGTTCTTTGCCGGCGAGTTGTTCGGAATCAACCAAAGAGAGAAACTTGTCGGCGGCATTGCGATACAGCGCGGCTGACTGATGCGGATTTTCACCATAGCGCAACGAAGCGACCTTGCTCAAATTGAGTGAGATGGATGCCGGAAATTCCTCTTCGGCCCCGGATGACTTGCTACCCTCGAAATACTCACTGATTGCGCGGTCGTATTCATGAATCAGTTGGTAAGCCGCAGCAGCATAGAGTCGTCGCGATGCCGGCGACAATGCGCCCTCGGTGGCCTTGAACTCATCCATAAACGACTGATATTGTGATGGCTGCACCAACACAGTCACACCCTCGAAGTTCTTGGCGGCGGCGCGGATTAATGTCGGACCACCGATGTCAATGTTTTCGATAATCTCCTCTTCCGAGCCACCCTTGGCAACCGTCTGCGCGAAGGGATACGGATTGACAACGACCAGATCAATCGCCTTGTAGTCCTGACCATCAAGTTCCTTCTGATGATCGGGGATGTCGCGTCGAAATAAAATCCCGGCTGCGATTTTGGGATGCAGCGTCTTGACCCTGCCATCGAGAATCTCCGGTGCGCCGGTGAATGATGATACGGGTACCACACGGATGCCGGCATCTTTGAGCGCCTGTTTGGTTCCGCCGGTAGAAATGAGTTCAACGCCCTCCCCTTCAAGGAATCTGGCAAGTTCAACGATACCGGTCTTGTCAGAGACGCTGATCAGGGCGCGCTTGATTCGATTAGCTTTTTTGTCGTTGGAAACCATGGACTCCTCATTCATTCACGATTAGCTTTTCGGCGAGTTCATAACG
>JAPLUP010000438.1 GCA_026397575.1 Candidatus Zixiibacteriota bacterium | reverse complement strand
CTTCTGAAGTGAAAAATCACAACTGATAACTATATAACGAATGAAAACTCAAATAGTAGGAGCAAATATGAAGAGACTTCTAAAACTGGCTTTGCTGGGAATGCTGTTGTTCTGCACCAATCTGAACGGCGCGGTCCCCAACACGATCAGCTACCAAGGGATCCTTGCCTTGTCAAACGGCCAACTCGTCCCCGACGAATCATACAATATGGAATTCAGCTTATATACGGCGCAATCCGGAGGGACATTGGTCTGGCAAGAAACCCAATTCAGTGTGCCGATCAAAGAGGGCCGTTTTAATGTCATCCTTGGTTCAGCGGTTAACCTCGCGGGTGTGGCCTTCGACCAGCCTTATTGGCTAGGCATAGCGGTAAATGGCGGACCTGAACTACCCCGTATCCAGATGACGTCTTCTGCTTACAGCCTGAACGCCAAGACAGTCATGGACAACGCGATCACCAGTGCAAAGATTCAAGATGGGACGATTCAAGCCAACGATCTTGGCTTTTCGGCGGGGGACATTACGGGTGTTACCGCTGGTTCTGGTTTGTCGGGTGGCGGAAGTTCAGGTGAAGTGACTTTAAGTGTTCAAAACAACGCTATAACCAGCACCATGATACAGGATGGAACTATTCAACAAAGTGATCTTGGCTTTACACCAGGTGGCGTCACGGACCATGGGGCTTTAACCGGTCTCGGTGACGATGACCACCCTCAGTATTTGTTGAAATCTGGGGGGACAATGACTGGTTCTAATAGCACACAGATTCTCGAAGTAGACAATAATGGTTCGGGGTACGGCATATCTGCTCAGGGCAGTTCTGCGATATATGGTAACGGGTTTTCCAAGTTTGTCACATACAGCGGTACACCCGCAGTCAACGTGAGCAACCAAGGCTCTGATGTGGCTGATGCCCTAGTTGTGGATGCACCGAATAGTGGTAGTTCCGCAACCTGGGCTTTAACTGTGAGAGCCAAAAAAGGGAGTGCAATATACGCATACAAGACCTTCGCAGATGACCAATATACCGCCTATATAAAAGGTGCAGGAGCGTCAAATGGAAACGCTCTTTTTGTGAACGGTAATTTCACAGTGGCTAACGGTACGAAGGCGGCTCTTGTGGAAACGTCTGCTGGCTACGAACGGCTCTATTGTGTAGAATCACCTGAGGTTGACTCCAGATGTTCCCGTCAGGGTGATAGTAACCCCCATTGGATCATGGAGCGGCATTTACCTTCAAAATACCGCTAGTTCTGCCTTCACTGTTAGAAGTGAAACCGGCGACCTTAATGCCACCTTCAATTGGATTGCAATCGGAAGAAGGAAGGGCTACGAGCAAACACCGGCTGTCGCGGTCCCTGATTTGAAGGAAATGGAGTCAATCACACAACAGAAAGAAAATATGATGCGGTTGAAATAGCTCTGAAGCAATCTCTTAGCGCAGCCGGTTGCTCAATCAGAGGCTTTCGATTGAGGGTGTTCATCTGTTGTCCTTGGGTAGTTTACTTGCCCCCTCTACCCAACGAGAGTAGCGCCCTCGTTTCTCTTGTGGCTGTGTGCTATCCCTTGATATTCCCAATCGGCAATAGCTTGGCCACCTTGCGGGAGATACCAACACTGTCGATGGCGTCGATCACATCATCGATCTTCTTATAGGCAATGCCGGCTTCCTCGGCCAATCCGCTCATTGACGCCGCTCTGACGAGTATCCCCTGCTCTTCCATCTCGCCGCGCAGTTGATCGCCACGTACCATCTTTTTGGCATGCATGCGCGACATGGTTCTGCCGGAGCCGTGTAACGTGGAGCCGAAAGTCTCCTGTCTGGCGAGATCGGTTCCGACGAGCAAGTACGAACCGGTCTGCATCGAACCACCTACGAGCACCGGTTGGCCGATGTCTTTGTACTTCGGCGGTAAGTCGCGAGCCTGCGGACCGAGCGCACGGGTAGCGCCTTTGCGATGAACAATCACTTCCTGTTCCCGACCTTCGATGTTGTACCGCTCAATCTTGGCAATGTTGTGCGCAACGTCATACACTGTTTGCAGTCCCAGTTCCCCTTCGGTCTTACCGAGAACCTCAACAAACGCGCGGCGGACGTTGTGAACAATTACCTGCCGATTGGCAAAGGCATTGTTGGCGGCGCAGGTCATCGCTTTGAAATAGGCTTGTCCTTCCGGCGAGGAAAACGGCGCACAGGCCAGTTCACGATCATTGATCTTGATGCCGTATTTCTGTACCGCTTTGGTGAATATCTGCAAGTAGTCGGTCGCCACTTGGTGCCCGAAGCCACGCGATCCGCAGTGAACCATCACCACAATCTGGTTAGGTCGGTCAATGCCGAAGCGCTTGGCGAGTGCCTGATCGAATACGTTCTCCGGCTTGACTACCTCCAGTTCCAGATAGTGGTTGCCGGACCCCAGAGTGCCGAGTTGATCAATACCGCGTTCCATCGCCTTTGCCGACACGTGCGCCGGATCGGCGGGAGAAAGACGACCCCGTTGTTCGATGCTGTCGAGATCGCTATCGCTGGCGAAACCGTTGGCATGACACCAGTCGGCCCCTTGCGTCAGCACTTTCTCGAATTCGTTTTTCTTCAGAGGTACCGTACCCTTGCAGCCGACCCCGGCAGGCACGTATTTGAATAACCTGTCGAGAAGTTGCGGCAGTTTCGGTTGAAGCTCCTCCAATGTGAGATTCGTGCGCAAAAGCCGCATGCCGCAATTGATATCAAAGCCAATGCCACCCGGCGAAATCACGCCATCGGACGTGGAGAAGGCCGCTACACCACCGATGGGAAAGCCGTAGCCCCAATGACCATCCGGCATGCAGAGGGCTTGTCCGACGATTCCCGGCAGACTGGCGACGTTGGTGATCTGCTCGAAAACGCCTTGGTCAAGTGAATCAATCAGCCGATCCGACGAGTACAGCCGCGCCGGTACTCGCATCCCCGCCTTGGCGCTGACGGGAATCTCCCAGACACCACTCTTGATTTTCCTTTTTTCCATACTCACAAGTCCACAACAACCGTTGCCTTCAGACCACTCTTGGTAGATTCAATCGCCAATAGATGATACGTGATCGCCTTGACATCTGTCAATGTCAACCCGGTGAGATTGTCGACAGAGTCACCCCGTATTGTCGCCTGCAGATTCAGCGTCTCGCCGTCGGCGATCACAACATCGAAATCGGAGTAGAGCTCCCGGTGGACGTCCTTAAGATATACCAACTCGGACAACCAGGCATAGAGCAATTCATCTTGTGATTCGGCCTCCAGCGTCACCTGTCGTGAGACGATGGTTCTTACTTGTTCGAGATCAACGATGATGGCGAACACAGCGCGGGCTGCCGCACCAAACACTTCCGCAAGGTCATGCCCGGTAGCTTCAAAGGCGGCATCAGCGGGTGCGATGCCGTCCAGGAAGCGGAACTCACCTTTTGGGGGCATGCGACTTTCGCCGATTGAGCCAGTAGCCGATCAGGATACCGACCAGCACCACTGCCAACACCAGTATCGACAGAGGCAGAGAGAAATACAGGAACAGGAACTTGAGTCTGACCGCATAGCTGTTTTGAATCAGTATGATCAGAATCAATCCGGTCGGAATAATCGCGAGTACTTGCTTACCTGTGAACATACAGAAAAAAAGGGCGTCCCGTTAAAGCAGGACACCCCGAATGTTGTGAACTGTAATTACGCTTTGATGATGCACTCAATGGGGCAAATCGCCACGCAGCGGGAACCGCCATCAACATTGACACATTCATCACATTTATCAGCTTCGATGACGTAGATATCTCCCTCGGAGATCGCCTCATTGGGACATTCCGGTAAACAGAGCCCACAGGCCGTACACTCATCGGTGATCTTCATTGCCATTAACAATATCCTCCTAAAACTTCATGGTCTCCACCGCGGCAACCTTACGCCACAGTCCGCCTAATATATTACAATCGATTTGCACAGCAAGTCAAAAAACCTGTCGAGATTTTTCGATTCGACCGGATACCTTGACCGCTTGGGCACGTCGATAAAGCAGATACAATGCCGTCAGCGCCACTGCGGTAAAGACCAACGTAAAAAGAGAATACGTCGACGGTCGCATGGCGCCTTTTTGCATGAAATACGCCAACCAGTTGAGGAGAGTCTTGAGTCCGATCGGAATGAGGTAGAACGCCCACGGCCGGCGGGCGATAATCAAGAACCCAATCAGCGCGCCGGTTGCAGTGTTTAGACCGATGGAGAAAAACTTCTGCACTAAGTCCGCCGGAAGAGCGGCGCCACCCGTTGGGGTGTAAGCAAGCAAGTTGGCTGCTTGCATCAGCGCAAAACCGGCTCCACAAGCCGCGCCGAGAGCGATGCCGAGTCTAACATTGTGTCCAATTTTCAAGAGTGAACGCAGGAGCACGCAAGCGACCTTGGACAGTTCCTCTACGAGGGCGAACAGGAATGCCGAACCCAGCACGACTATATAGAAGTTGGATGACGCAGACTTGGGGTCAAGCATCATGCGGAAGTACACATTTTGGAGCGGCGTCAACAACTGCAACGACAACCAGTATAGAACAGCGCCAGAAGCGATCATGACAGCTATGTCAGGACGTTTGACGTCGCGATAAGCCAATGACAGAAACCAGATCGCCGCAAAAACCGTCAGCAGACCGTAAATTGGCAACCGTTTCCTGAATACGGAGAACCACGATTCGGAAGCGATTTCGGCATTTTCACCAATTGCCAGTCGACGAATCG
>JAPLUP010000520.1 GCA_026397575.1 Candidatus Zixiibacteriota bacterium | reverse complement strand
AAAAGCAGCAAGGCAAGAACGCGTCATTCCTAAGTCAGATAGTCGTTTATGGGTTGGGACTGGCGATTAACTATGGAATCGGTTTCATCCTGCTGCCCGTATACAGCCGCCTGATGCCGGAGGCAGACTACGGGCGATTGGAAGTCCTCAACCGAACGATGGATATCATGTCGCTGCTGTTTCTGACGCAGTACGGCACGACCTATATCCGATTTTACCGGGATCAAACCGACGAACAATACCGACGGCTGGTGACGTCGACCTGTATATATGTGGTTCTGCTGATTGCCGGTTTGATGACAGCGGTGATCAGTGCGATAAGTGTGCCTCTGTCAGAAGCGCTTTTTCAGTCGCCCACCTATTCGAGCTACGTCATCCTCTGCGCCGTTCGCTACTTCATGCAGATGGCATTCATCGTTCCGTTTCTGTATTTTCAGGCAACCGAGCAACCGACCAAATACATCGTCATATCGTCAGCGAGTTTCGCCACTACACTGGCGCTCAACATCGTGCTGTTATACACTATGGCGGACAAGGTTGCCGCCGTGCTGTGGGCCGGGATTCTGGGTGCAGGTACCTTTGCGCTGGCCATCGGCGGTCCGGTGTTCTGGCGCTCGGCGAGGAAATTGGACTTGGGAATCAGTTGGCAGATCGTCAAGTTCTCCTGGTCTTTCACGTTTCTCGGGTTCATGAGTTTTGTCATAAACAGTGGCGATCGCCTTGTACTTAATCGCTACTTTGGCGCTGCGGAAGTCGGTCTGTATTCTGCCGGTTACAAGATTGCGCAGGTGCTGAGCACGTTCGTGTTCAGTCCGACGATTCGGGCTTGGACCGCCAAAATGGTTGAAGTGCTGCGGCGACCGGAAGGCGTTCGTTTTCTGGCGCGGCTGACGACCTATGCTCTGCTATTGTATTCTGTGCTCGGCTTGATCATGTCGGTCTACAGCCGGGAGATTGTTTCGGTGATGATGGATCGACGTTACTTCGCCTGCTATACGATTATTCCGATTGTCATCTTGGCATACGCCGGCGCCGGGTTGCAGATGTTTATGGACAGCGTTTTCTACTACACGAAGAAAACGTATCTCAAAATGTGGCATGGTGTCAGCACCGCTTTCTGCCTTGTGCTCTATTTTCTGCTGATACCGAGTTACGGCATGATGGGAGCGGCTTGGGCGACACTGGCTACCTATGCGTTTCTTGTGGCACTGACCTGGTATTTAGGCAACCGCGTGCTGCCGGCGCCTTATGAGTTCGGGAAGATGGCGAAGATTCTGCTTTCAGCAGTAGTAGTCTATCTGATCAACTATGCTTTGGAAAGCTACGAATACAGTCACTTCCTGCCCATACGTACGGCCGCGCAATTGGCTTACCCGTGGCTGTATCTGATAATCGTATGCATCATCAAGGCACCTTTGATCTGGATGTATGCGGCGGCGCTGCATTTTCTGCACGTGCTCGAACCGGAGGACAAGGCGCGGTTGCTGGAGTTTATCGATGGATTGCGAAGCCGGTTTACGCCGAACAGCAATATTGCGCCACCAGTAATGCCGAGTGGAATTGACTAGTACGACCCGGAACAGTAGGCTCGCCTCGCCGCTGTATTCTCGCCTTCCTACTCAGATCCGAGCTGCTTCACCAGTCTGATGTAATATTCCTGATAGTTACGGATCATCGCAGCAAGCGAGAATTCGGCTTCGGCGCGCTCCCTACCGGCGCGACCGAGGCGAAGTGACTCGTCAGTATCTGTGAGCAGGTAGATCAACTTGTCGGCAAGTGCATCCTGGTCGGCTGGAGCAACCAAAAATCCGGTTTTGCCTTCAAGAACCGCTTCCCTGTTGCCACCCACGTCAGTGGCAACCACTGGCAGACCGGCGCACATGTATTCAAGTATAGCATTCGAGAAGCCTTCGCTGGTAGAGGTCAGAACTCCGACCGTTGCTCTCAGCAGGGTTGCGCGGACGTCGCTCGTGCTGCCTATGAAATCTATCTGTCCAGTCAGTGATAGTTCGGCAGCGAGTTTGAGAAGTGATATGCGCTGCGGACCGTCACCGACGATCGCGAATCTAACATTGGGAACACTCTTGACGACGACTGCGGCGGCGCGAATCAGAGTGTCAACCGCTTTCACAGGACGAAGATTGGCGACCATGATAACTGTCTGACTGGGGGTGACTGCCGCTGCGGTACCGGCAGTGTCGGGCGCCGGGATTTCGACACCGTTGTGTATCACATCGAAGCGAGTGCGGTCGATCGCTTCCAGTCGCGAAATCGTGTCGGCGACCGCTTGCGAATTTGCGAGCCAACGACCCGGATAGCGGTTGGCGAGTTTCAGCAACAGTTTTTCCTTGAGACTATAGCTGTACCCGAGGTTGCGGCGC
>JAPLUP010000351.1 GCA_026397575.1 Candidatus Zixiibacteriota bacterium | reverse complement strand
TCAACCGTGCTATCGCAGTTCGCGTCACCAGCGAGCAATGGCGACGGCGCCGAACCGCCGGAAAAAATGTAGGCGATCAAATACACAGCATCCGAGATATCTACGGTGACATCGCCGTTAGCGTCGCCGCAGACATAGTCGCATGCGTCGCCAACATTATCATGATCCGAATCCAGTTGATCCGGGTTCGAGACCAGAGGGCAGTTGTCCCCGGCGTCGCAAATGCCGTCGGCATCGGTATCGGCGCCGTCGTTGGCTGGAAGATTGTCCGCCAACGGTCCAAAGTCGTCGGTACCAACGGCGCAATCATCGCAGCCATCCGCATCAGCATCGGCGCAGATGTTCGGGTTCAGCGGGTTGGTATCGGTAACATCCGGCACGCCGTCGTTATCGTCATCCGGGTCACAGGCATCGCCGAGGCCATCGCTGTCAGTATCAGTCTGCGTTGGGTTTGCGACAGTTGGACAGTTGTCACACGCGTCACCTAGACCGTCAAGATCAGTATCAAGCTGATTACTATTGACAATAGTCGGGCAGTTGTCGCCAACATTGCATATCCCGTCGGCATCGGTATCGGCGCCGTCGTTGGCGGGGAGATTATCCGCCAGCGGTCCGAAGTCGTCGGTGCCAACAGTGCAGTCATCACAGCCATCGGCATCGGCACAGACGTGCGGGTTCAGCGGGTTGGTATCGGTAACATCCGGCACACCGTCGTTATCGTCATCATCATCACAGGCATCGCCGAGGCCATCGCTGTCAGTGTCAGTCTGTAGTGGGTTCGCAACGGTCGGACAATTGTCAACATCATCGGCAACACCGTCACCGTCGCCGTCAGCGAACGCACTCAGCTTGGTCACAAAAACATCCTCGGAGCTTTGATCCGTCTGATAGGGATTCAAAGTCGGGAAGTCGGAAGAATAAGTACCGCCCGTCACATAGGCATTGCCGCTGCCATCGACCGCGATACCGAATCCATTATCCTGACCTCCCCCGCCGAGATAGGTGCTGTAGACGGGGTTGTTTCCAGAAGTGGAGAGCTTGGTCACAAAAACATCAGTGGTATCTTGATTCGCCTGATAGGGATACAAAGTCGGGAAGTTGGAAGAATAGGTATAGCCCGTCACATAGACATTGCCGCTGCCATCGATCGCGTGGCCGGTTCCATAATCGTCGCTGTCCCCGCCGAGGTAGGTGCTGTAGATCAGGCTGTTTCCAGAGGCAGACAGCTTGGTCACAAAGGCATCGGTGTAGCCACCTTGAAATGTCGTCTGATAGGGATTCTCAGTCGGGAAGTTGGAAGACGAAGTATAGCCCGACACATAGGCATTGCCGCTGCCATCCACCGCGATGCCGTATCCAATATCGGTGCCTACCCCGCCGAGATAGGTGCTGTAGATCAAGCTGTTGCCGGAGCTGGAGAGCTTGGTCACAAAAGCATCCCAAGCGCCTTGAAACGTCGTCTGATAGGGATTTTGAGTCGGGAAGTTGGAGGAAGTGGTGTAGCCCGTCACATAGGCATTGCCGTTGCCATCGACCGCGATTCCGATTCCTAAATCACTTGAATAACTATCGCCTACCCCGCCGAGGTAGGTGCTGTAGATCAGGTTGTTGCCGGAGTTGGAGAGTTTGGTCACAAAAACATCATACGAGCCTTGATACGTCTGATAGGGATCCAAAGTCGGGAAGTCGGAAGAGAGTATAACCCGTCACATAGGCATTGCCGCTACCATCGACCGCGATACCGCGTCCGTATTCTAAGTCTTCCCCGCCGAGGTAAGTGCTGTAGATCAGGCTGTTGCCAGAACTGGAGAGCTTGGTCACAAAGACATCATTGTCACCTTGATGCGTCTGATAAGGATTCTGAGTCGGGAAGTCGGAAGAATAGGTCTTGCCCGTCACATAGGCATTGCCGCTACCATCGACCGCCATACTGTATCCTTCTTCGCCGCTTCCACCGCCGAGGTAGGTGCTGTAAATCAGGCTATTGCCGGAATTTGACAACTTGGTCACAAAAACATCAGAATAGCCGCCTTGATGCGTCGCCTGATAGGGATTCTCAGTCGGGAAGTTGGAAGAATAGGTATAGCCCGTCACATAGGCATTGCCGATGCCATCAACCGCGATGGCGTATCCCCGATCTGTGTCGCCCCCGCCGCCGAGGTAGGTGCTGTAGGACAGCACGACTGAGAGCGTACCCAACGCCTGTCGACTTGAGCCAGCGGCTTCAAAACCGATTGTCTTCGCGGATAATTGCGAGAAGCTGCCAGTTCCAGACAAAACACCGTTCGTGGGTGTCTTGATGGCCGCTGTCATGTCCCCCCATTTGGTTGTCACGACCATTCTGCCGTCGGCATCAATTGAAGTCTATTCCGCTCCTTCATATTTAACCTTGATCTGCGCGAAATCCGCACCCGGCGTAACTATGAACTCGTACGCCGCCTGACCGTTGCCATTGCCGGAGTATTTCAGGTCGATACCGGGATAGATGCCCTTGAGCGTGATCGCTTCATAGTTGGGCACGTCGGTGTGCCATTTCGACGGGTCGTCTCCAAGGAAGTAGTTGCACTTGTATTCCATCTGGCCTTGACCCACGACTTCGGGATTCGGATTTGCGCCGACGAATTTGGCGGTCAGAATCATCTGCTCGACAGAGTCTTTCTCGTGCCTGTCGCCCGGTAGGATAGGCATTCCTGCCTGTCCTGGGTCAGACAAGAATGTCCGACCTACCGGTACCCCCGGCGCGGAGACCGCGCCGCTACCCGTGTCAATTCGGCGGGTGAATTGGTATGTTACGCCTTCTTTCGTGAACCACATCGTTGCCCCACCTGCGCTCGCGCGGAACAAAACGCGTTCGTCCCATTGCCCCATGTTCTTGGTGAATGATAGCGGCATCTGGCTCATCTGCTAAATAGTTGCAGATGAATTCGGGGTTGTCGTTGCCATCAGGGTAGTAACCATGAGCAACGAAAAGGCTGTCAGAATCAGGGCTTTTTTGCAAAACATGTCAACCTCCCAAAGGTGCACGGGTGAGACATCGGGTTGTATTTTCAGGCACTAAGATAGCGATTCAGGTCGGCTTTGTCAAGACAATTCGGCCGGTTGACCGATGTTTCTGTGCGCTCAGGCGTTGTCCGAACTACAGGTGGAACGCGGGAGGGAATATTTTTTCCCTTTCCCGGGAACCTTTAATTCCAGAGTTTGTATTATAAGTTAGCCACTCCTGAAAGCGCACGTTTCTCAGTAACACAATCTTCCGAGCGGGAGAAAAAATGACCAAGTCTTTTGAAGTTGACCGCGTAATGACATTGAGTACGACATGCGAGCAAGTTGTCGATCGACAATACACAGGTGCATGGCGGGAAACTACAGATCTGGTTGATCTCTCCTCAGGAGGAAGAATGCTGACACGCGAAGCGGTGGTTGAGGCGCTGGAAGAATGCTATGACCCGGAAATTCCCGTGAACATTGTCGATCTCGGTCTTGTCTACGAGATTCGTCTTGACGACACCAAAGTGGAGGTTGACTTCACTTTGACGGCGCCCGGATGCGGCATGGCATACGCAATTAAGGATGACATTCACGCCAAACTGAGCGCAATCAACGGCGTTGGCGATGTTATAGTGAACATCGTCTGGGAACCGGCCTGGACTCCAGACCGGATGTCCGAAAATGCCCGTAAAGCGCTCGGGTTTGGATAGAAAATAGGACTTGACAGGATTGGAGGGAGAGCTTACATTGTTATTGGTTACGGGTTAGCCTCTCCACCCGGCATCGGTAGGATGCAAGTAACTGGTTTTGATGAAGATAGGACCTTACACGGACTACCAGCAATGACTTGGCAAATTAACCATTCTGTTTTCATTATATGAGTAGCGTAGTAGTCAATCTAAACCCATTAGCCCTGTGAGGGGGTGATTTTGGATGAAGCGTTCAATCGCTCTTACTCTCGCAATCTTGATGCTCGTCGTGCCCGCGATGCTTGTGGCAAAGGATGCCGGCAATCGTGATGTTTTTAGAGTGGGCAAGGCGGAGTTTAGCTCCCCCACCGAATTTACGGTGTCACTTCAGGTGATCCATGATGAAGACTTGGCTGCGATGGACATCCCCCTGTCATTCTCCAAAGGTGTGACTCTCAATAGTGTGACTTTTGAGGGTACCGCCGTCAAAGATTTTGACGCGAAAATCGCCGGAATCGAAAATGAGAAGAACCGCGTCGTGATCGGTCTGATCGGCATGGTTAATTCTCTCAAGGAGAATGCCAATCTGAAGCCGGCTCCGAACGGTGACAACACCGTGGCCGTGCTGCATTTTACGTTGAATGACCCAGATCTCAAGACGCTTGAGATCGCACCGTTCAGCGATGTCAATCCGAACCATGAGCTTATGTACGTTTACAACGAGTGGATTAACAACGTTCCGAATGTGCAGTCGCTGAATCCCGATTTCCAGGGTGGCTCAATCACTCTTGATTCACGGACTCCGACCGCAACCTTGCCGACTGAGTTCGCTCTGTCGCAGAACGTGCCCAACCCGTTTAACCCAAGCACCATCGTTGCATACGCTCTGCCAAAGGATGCGCAGGTCAATCTCTCCATCTACAACGTGCTCGGTCAGCACGTGACCACGTTGGTCGATGAGATGCAGCGCGCCGGCCAACAGACCGTCACTTGGGACGGCACTGATGCCGGCGGTGTTTCCGTGGCTTCAGGCGTATACTTCTATAAGATTCGTGCCGGAGATTACTCCAATACGAAGAAGATGTTGCTGCTGAAGTAATTCGTCATCGGTTCAGCTAAGGCAGGAAGTTTTAGCGAAACATTGTGAAGACCAAGTCGCCCTGCGGGACAGCCCGCAGGGCGTTTTTGTTTCCCCTTCTGAAACCGTAAAGCTTGCCAAACGCCGGCCAACTCCTTTCTTTGTCCCCACGATGAACAACACCAAACGCATTCGCGTGATAGCTATCTGCGTCTTTAGGCATGAGGATTCGATCTTTGTCGGGGAGGGCATTGACGATGTCAAGCAGGAGTCGTTTTATCGACCCCTCGGCGGCGGCGTCGAATTTGGTGAAACCGGCCGGGATGCTATTGTCAGGGAGATTGCGGAGGAGATCAACGCCGGGATTTGTGCCCTTCGCTACATTGAAACGATAGAGAATATCTTCGTACACAACGGCCAACCGATGCACGAGATCGTGTTGGTCTACGAAGGACAATTCAGTGATGATTCCTATTATGATTCTTCGGGGTCTATCGTAGGCGATGAGGAAGGGATGGCCTTCAAGGCCACATGGGTACCGCTGGAAGAGTTTCGCGAAAGGAAAAAGATACTATACCCTTCTGGTCTTCTGGAATTACTCGACAGAAAGGCAGAAGGTCCTGGCGAAACATTGTGAAGACCAAATCACCCTGCGGGATAGCCCGCAGGGCGTTTTTTCAGTTCTGCAATCGCTGGCAGTGGAAACCGCCGTTGCGGCGAGAACCCGCAGACCGAACCATTACAAACCACCTACCAGTACCACCCAACATTGAACGTAAGCGAAAAGACGTTCGATTTGAAGCTATCAAAGCTTTGATACGACCACTGCGTTGAGGGCACTAACGCAAAATGCTTCGTCAAGCGGAACTCCATGCCCGCGCCGGCGGTTAAACCGAATCCGGTTTCATTGTAACTGACAGTGCTGTGTTGATACTCCACCTGCACATCGGCGCTGCCGACTCCGACGCCTCCTTTGACAAAGAAGCGTGGTGTTGCGTAGTACGTCAGGCAGAGCGACGAAGTCGAGATTGTACGCGTGACGTTGTCCTCCAAACCCGACATAAAACCCACCGTGATCTGTGTTCCTGACCTTCGCAACTGCCGGCGCCGATGCCGACAACAGCAGAGTCAGAAGGGAGAGGGCAACAAGGATCTTCTTCATATTCCGTCCTCCGGTTATAAAATTGTTCTGAGCCGCTCCGGCTAACGAGCAGAGATCGTGCTATTCACCGCGTCTCTTTTGAGTCTCAATGCTCTCCTGATTGCCAAAACAAACACCACGCTCAGCACGTCCGTAAGGAGCGCAAGTATCCGATTCGTGAGCGACCACCCCTGACTCGTTCTTCCGAGCACGTAGAAGACAATATCGCATACGAAACCGATGTATAGGGCAATCAGCAGAATGTAAATCGTGCTACCCAATTCCTGTACCTTCCCGACTTCCCGCCGAAGCTTGCCTGAAAGAGCGGCAAACACGCTCCAAATGCCCCAGAAGTTGAATATGGGTATCAGTAACCGGGCAATCGCCTGCCCCGGGCTGATCGCATATCCCGGATAAAGTTTGTCGAGGTCCTTGTGCACGCGATACATCCAGACGAGTGCTATCACCAGCGATATGAGCCCAAAAAGAAGCATGAGACCATACAGCAACTGAGTTCCCGACGTCAGAGCTGTCCAATTTGAGGGGGAGCTTTGCTGGGTGAACCTGCCGAATGTCGCTAGCGCCGACTCCGTCCCTCCAGTCCCGAACGCAGCCAGAACTACGAAGAATTCTACTAGGCTGATGACGACACTAACCCAGAAGAGAATCGTGACAATAGATCCCAATCCTTCGGAAGTCAATATGACCGGAATAACCGGAGCCCTTGCGGCTTCTGCCTGCTGACTTAACGGCTTGACGACCTGCCCTTTCGGGGGCGTGCCGTCTGCCGCGACTGCATCCGCCGGGACAACACTGTCGGCGCCGCATGCCTTGCACTTCGCGACCTCCCCCGGTTTCAAGAACTGCACGACCATCTCATGATCGCAAGCCCCGCAACGGAATTTCGTATTCATCTCTGTTTCTCCTTGGTGTCGTACCACACCGGTCGTCAGCGCTTCTGCAAAATGTGACTCTATAAATGATGTTATCAATAGGAGATGAAGTCAAGAAAAATCGACAGTTCCAGACGTGGACTGGTTGGCTGTGGCAGTCCCGCGTGGAGCAGAAAACGATTGTGTGGGACGAATCTTCATCGATCTGTACCGAAAAACTCGTGTTTTGGGGCTCCACACTTTTCTATGCCGTCTCAAGCGTCATAGCTGCCAGTGCCTGCTTCAATAACTTCAACACGTTTTGCTTCCCCTCGCTTCCAACCTCAATCTCCGGCCCAACACATGACGGGCATCCCGATTCGCAGGGACATTCTTTGATCAACCGACCGGCGGCAGCAAAGATTTCCGGTGCAATACGGAACAGCTTCTGCGCATAGCCGACACCACCGGGTGCGCTTTCATAGATATAGATCGTCGGTTTCTCGGTGAAGGACGACTTCACCTGTGAGATCGATCGGATGTCGCGCGGATCGCACATCAGCCAGAGCGGCGTCACAATGCCGAGAACATTCGCCAGACCGCGCAACGAGGCGCCGAGATTTTCATGCCCGAATCCAAGTTGCTCGCCGACTTCCGGCTCAAACTCATACCAGAAACTGGTAGTGTGCATCTCGATCTCCGGTAGTGCCAACTTCCCCGACCCGACATTTTCATGCGTATCAAACTTGATCTTCTTGAATAGCACCGTAACATTAGTGATCGAGACTTCACCCCAGCTGAGCGCCCCCTCATCCTGAATGATTTCGAGTACGCGCAGGTCTGCTTTAGTTTCGGCGTCGGTGTAGTAGTCGACCTTGTCTTCCTTGACGTACGCCTTCTTGCCTTGCCAGTCGAGTTCCATCACTTGAAACTGGTTGCCGAGATGTATGTAGATCGCCTCGGGATGTATCAACATGGGCGCGGCGAAATAATCGACTTCACCGATCACGCGGTTGTTATCGGAAGTGTTCAAAATCACGAAATTCTCCGGTGATGCGGACCGCAACGACACTTCGGTTGCCGGATAGATCTCCGATGACCAATGCCAACGGTCGCCGGAAAACCGCAGTATGCCTTTGGTCTGCAAGTATTCCAGAATTTCCTGGGTGGTTTCGACGCCGAACTTCTCATTCTTCTGAAATGGCAACTCGAACGCCGCGCATTTTAGGTGCGATGTCAAAATCACGAAGTTGTTCGGATCAACAATGCCCATCTCGGAGGGAGAACCGAAGAAGTAGTCGGGATTGTTGACGACATATTGATTTAGCGCTGAGCTGGATGCCACCATGATCGACACACTTACGCCCCCTTTGCGTCCCGCGCGCCCTGCCTGTTGGCGCGTTGAGGCGACGGTGCCGGGGTAGCCGGTAATGATCGAAACATCAAGCGTGCCTATATCAATCCCCAACTCCAGCGCGTTCGTCGCTACCACCGCGGTGATTTCCCCCGACTTGAGTCCGCGCTCGATGGCGCGCCTCTCGTTTGGCAGATAGCCGCCGCGGTAACCTTCGACGCGCGCGCCTTGGCAATCGCGCTTGAGATAGATCAACAGCAGCTCGACCATCAGCCGGTAGGGGGCGAAGACGATCGTCTGGACTTTGTTGGTGATGAAGCGTTGTGCGATGCGACCTGCTTCTTTTAGCGATGATTTGCGTATACCCAGTTGGCTGTTGATTACCGGCGGATTGTAGAACACGAAATGCTTTTCCCCCGATGGCGCACCATTCTTGTCGACCAGCGTCATCGGGCGACCGGTGACATTTTCCGCCAGTTCCTTGGGGTTCCGTATAGTAGCCGAGCAACAGATGAACTGCGGAGTTGAGCCGTAGAAGCGACAGATGCGATCCAACCGCCGAATCACGTTCGCCAGATGAGAACCAAACACGCCGCGATAGGTATGGATTTCGTCGATCACGACAAACTTCAGATTTTCAAATAGCTTGATCCACTTGGTATGATGCGGCAGGATACCAGTGTGTAGCATGTCGGGATTGGTTACGACGATATGCCCGGCCTTACGAATTTTGCGCCTGATCTCTCCCGGAGTGTCGCCGTCGAAAGTGTAGGTATTGATCTCCAGTTTGAGATCCTCGATAACGCCGTGCAACTCAAGCATTTGATCCTGCGACAGCGCCTTGGTAGGGAAGAGGTACAGCGCGCGCGCCTCCGGTTCGGCGATTGTCCGCGCCAAGATCGGCAGGTTGTAACAAAGCGTCTTGCCCGATGCGGTCGGTGTAACAACCGTTACATTCTCACCGCGTTCAACGGCACTGAAAACCTCTGCCTGATGACAATAGAGCTTATGAACACCGCGCTTGTTAAGCGACTCTCTCAGTAGTGCCGGAACCGAGGCGGGGAAATCCGCATAGACGGCGGCTTTCGGCGGTTCGATATGCCACTCGGTGACGTTACGCATGAAGCTGTCATCAGCGCGCAACTGGTCGAGGACTTGCGAAACCGTCAGCACGTTACATCACTTTCATGTATGTGCGACGGCAGATGTCGCAGAACTTCTCTGATTTCTGATCGATATCGAACATCTCATCGGAATTGTACATCACGCACTTGGGATTGCGGCAATAGGGGATTGAAAACAACGCCCCCACGACACGGGTCGCTTC
>JAPLUP010000083.1 GCA_026397575.1 Candidatus Zixiibacteriota bacterium | reverse complement strand
CCGGCGACGATACGCTCTTCCCAGACCATGTCTTCAAGGAGCTTTTCGTCAAAGCCTATGCCGAGTATCTCGGCATCTCCCTCGATGATCTGCTGACGCGCCTCCCTGAGGCTCCGACGCCCGCTGCCGAAGGCGCCAAATCCGCGCCGCGACCGGCAAAAGCTCCTGAAGTTGTCATCAGACCGACGCCTATCGGAAGCTATCGCTCTGAGGAAGGACGCCGCAGCGGGGGCAAATCAGTTCTGGTAGTCGGTTTGGTAGTGGTCATCGTTGTGCTCGGATTGTTTCTCATCAAGCTGACATTTGATTCACACCCGCCATCGAAGGTCGTCATTCCGCAGGCGATTCCCAAGAGTGTTCCCAAGAACCAACCCGCTATTGACTCGACGGCAATGGTTGTTGATTCTACGGACACCAGCGCCGTCTCTGATTCGGCAGAAGTGGATTCAACCGCCACAATCACGCCGCCGGACAGCGTGCTGCTATTAATGGTCGGCAAAGGTCGTTGCTGGATGCGGATACGCAAAGACACCGACACTTCGACCTATGAAGAAATGATTAAGGTGAACGATACTCTCTGGTTTGGGATGCAGGACAGCATCTATCTACGGTTTGGGCGTGGCAATGCGGTTGACCTTTATCTGAATGCGCTACCGCTCAAAATCGCCGACAGCCGCGATACATCTGTGGTCTCGCTGTGGATCTCACGAGACAACTATCTCAAGTATGTCGACAGTTCGAGGTTGGTACCATGAAGATGAAAGAACGCATGCAGCATTGGGCTATTCGGCATCGGAGTCGGCAGGTCCAGCAGGAGACCTTCGAGTTTCCGGCATCGATTCAGGGGAGCAAACGAATGCTGATCACACTGCCGCACGGCATCCAGACCAACAGTCTGTTGCTGCGCATGATTGGGGAACTGCCGGTCATCTTTCCCTCCAGCGATTTGTTGATTGTCGTACCGGTCGGATGCAGCGAGATCACACGCAAGACCGGTATCCACGCCATTTCGCCGGAACTGAATCTGACTAACTTGATCGGCCTACCGAAGAAAGATTTCTTCGCTAAGGTCGCTGACTTCAAAGCATCGGTGCTGATCGATTTCGAGACGCACAAAAACGTTTTTAACGCCATGGTCGCCCTGCATACCGGCGCCGACCTGCGTATCGGGCTGGCAAATGTCTGGGGTATGCCAATTCACAACTTTTTGGTGAAGTCGACTTTCCAGACGGACGAACTGAAGACCTATCGACACATGGTGGACTTGTTGACATCGATTCAACTTCAATCAGCCGCGATTAAGATGGGCAAGCTGGACTAACTTGACGTAAGAGGAGACTATTTTGTACCTATCGGGATTGGAAATAATCGGATTTAAGTCATTCCCGTTCAAGACCACGGTCGAGTTTGCCAATGGCATTACGGGCGTCGTCGGTCCCAACGGTTGTGGCAAGACCAATGTGCTCGATGCAATCCGCTGGGTGCTGGGGGAGCAAAGGATCTCGATATTGCGCGGCGGCAAGATGGAAGACGTGATCTTCTCCGGCACGCGCGAACTGAAGCCGATCGGCATGGCAGAAGTGTCACTGCACATCGTCAATGACAACCGCACGCTGGCGATCGAATACCGGAATGTCACGGTGACGCGACGGTTACATCGGTCCGGTGAATCGGAGTATCTGCTGAATCGAGTGCAGTGTCGACTCAAGGATATCACCGACATGTTTGCCGACACCGGCATGGGAGCGCACGCTTATTCGGCGATTGAACTCGATATGGTCGAGTCCATTCTCTCCGACAAAGCCGATCAGCGACGCGTGCTGTTTGAAGAAGCGGCCGGTATCACTCGCTACAAGGAACGCAAACGGGCGGCGCTGCGGAAACTCGAGGCGACCGACAATGATTTGCTGCGACTCTCTGATATTCTTTCCGAAGTCTCCACGCAGGTCGGCAGCTTGAGCCGCCAGATGAAAAAGGCCGAGCGATACAAATACTATGAGGACCGTGTCAAGACGGTAGGTCTGGTGCTGCTAAAAGAAAAATATCGTCGACTCTCGCTGCATTTGCGGCAGGTGCGTGATGAGAAAAGGCTAAGCCAGATCAAGCTCGCCGAAATTTCCGGTGAAATCGACCGCTGGGAATTGGCACGCGAAGACTACAGCGGCAAGGCGCTGGAACTATCGGAAGAGATCAGACAAGTGCGCGCCAAGTCCGAGGAAATCTCCGCGAATTGCTACCGCTTGGAACGCGAGATTTCCGTTACTGAAGAGAAAATCAGCTCCGCCGAGGTTGCCAACCGCGATGACCTAAAGGAAATCGACAGCATGAAGGCGAAGGTCGAGCAACTTGGCAGGGAGAAGGAATCTCTGCAATCGCAGCTTGCTTCGACACGCGCGTCGTTTGACGATGCGCAGCGTCAACTGACTGAGCTGGATTCGCAGCTTTCCGCACGAATCGTCCAGGTGGATGAGGAGCGAAAGTCGGGGCAGGTCTATCAACGCGATCTTTTCGAGATTGAAGGGAAGAGGAACATCTTTGACCAGAATCGCCGGCATCTCGAAACACAGATTGCTGAAGCCAATGCACAGCTTGAAGAAGCCCGTCTGAAACTTGCCGACCTACAGTCCACACTGGCGACTACCGTTGCCTCGGTCGCAGATATTGATGGCAAACAGCGCACTGTCACCGTGGAGATCGAGCAAAGCGAACGGCAGATTTCCGAGACGGAGGAGGCAGTCTCGCATCTGGAAACAGCAATATCCGAGCTTGCCGCACGTGTGGCGGAACACCGACTTGATGTGCGATCGCTCAGCGCGCAGATCGAACTCCATGAACGCATGATTGCCCACTATGAGGGCTATGGATCAGGCGTCACTGCGATCTTTGCCAACCGCGGGCAACTGTCGGGTGTCATCGACACCGCTGCGAATCTGTTGCAAGCGGAAGAGCAGTACTTGCAGACAATCGAAATGGCGCTCGGCGAAGCGGCTGAATACATCGTCGTCGAGGATCGCGCCGCCGCCAACAACGCCGTC
This sequence comes from Candidatus Zixiibacteriota bacterium, assembly GCA_026397575.1. Classification (GTDB taxonomy): domain Bacteria; phylum Zixibacteria; class MSB-5A5; order CAIYYT01; family CAIYYT01; genus CAIYYT01. The sequence goes on along the minus strand of JAPLUP010000083.1, from coordinate 642 downwards.
GCTTTCCTGCAGGCGAACAACCTCGGCAAAGCGACATTCGTCATCAAGTCAGAGCTTGACCAATGGCAACGCGACAACAAGCTTGCGCGTCCCGGCGGCTTCGGCGGCAATATTACTCGTGCATCAGAAGTCGTTTCAGCGACACCTGAATATTACAAGCTGGCTGAGTTGTTGCTTGGCGATGCCCTGATCGTGGCTGATCTAGGGGCGGCGGAACGATTGCTGGATCTCGGTCAGGGGGAATTTCGTGTGGTAACTCAGGACGGTCATTACTACCAGTCGAAGGTTCTGCATCAGGGTGGATCGGCAAGGCCGGTTGCACTTCTCGGAAGAGAAAACGAGCTTACCAGACTCAAGCAGCGTCTTGAATCGTGTCAGACCGATTTGGTCACATCGGATAGCGAACTGGCGCGTCTCCAGTCGGAGCGAGATCAGCAGCACGAACATCAGGTGCAGTTGGCGCAGCAGCTTGAACATCAGCGCTGGTCGCAAACGAATCTTCAGCTTGAATCAACTCGTTATACGCTTCAGCAGAAGCAGTTGGAGGAGCAACTGGGGGAGACTTCAATTGAAATTTCGCGCTTTGAGGAGAAGCTGCACGATTTCGGTTCGCAACTCGCTAAGCTGGTTGATGACTCCACC
>JAPLUP010000543.1 GCA_026397575.1 Candidatus Zixiibacteriota bacterium | reverse complement strand
CTGGTGCAGGTATGTCGGTGATCTCCGAGGAGTTTGCCAAGACTCTTGGACTCAAGTTGGAGGGGGATCTAAAAGGCACCGGCGCCGCCGGCCAGCAGGTGAGTCTGAAACTTGCTACGCTCCCTCCCTTTGAGCTTCCCGGCATTGAGTTTAGCAGCCAGACTGTGGCAGTGCTTGATATGAAGGAATTGAACCAAACCCTCGGTTTCGACTGTGCGGGGATTCTCGGTTTTGACTTTCTGTCCCGGTTTGTCACGAAGGTTGATTACGCCAATCTGCTTCTGTCCTTTTACGATCCGGAGACGTTCAAGTATCTCGGTGACGGACACGAGGTCAATATGCACCTGAATGGTAGTGTGTTTAGGGTTGATGCGACATTGGATGGCGTTCATAAGGGATCCTGGGTGTTCGACATGGGAGCGTCTGGGGCCAGTCTGGACGGCGCTTATGCCGTGCGCAAAGGTTTTGTTACACGGAAGATAGTGGAAGGACTGGGGCGAGGCGCCGGCTCTGCCTTCAAGACCGGCTCTGTCAAATGTAAGAGTTTTGAGTTTGCCGGATATAGAATAGACAACCCGATTGTCTCCTTCTCAACAGGTGCTGCCGACACGGCTATCAAATCCGATGAGATCGGAGCCTTAGGCAATACTCTGTTCAGGAACTTCGTCATTTATTGCGACTATGCTCACGAGAAGCTGATAGTGGAAAAGGGCGACCGTTTCAATCAGCCATTTCCGATTGATAATTCCGGTGTGCAGTTTAAGCGTGGCGAATCCGACGCACCGGTTGTGATTTTCGTCTCGCCGGGGACTCCTGCGGCGAAGGCCGATTTCAAAGAAGGTGATGTTGTAGAGTCAATCAATAGCATCGCAGTGAAGTATTTCGATGGATTGACGGCGATTCGGGAAATGCTCAAACAGGAACCGGGCACCAAGCTCTCATTTGTGGTTGAACGCAACGGCCAGAAGAAAGAACTGAAGCTTACGCTCGCCAGTCTCTATGAGTGAAGCTGCGTTCTATATGCCTGATGAATAGGGCAGGTCACCGTACGATCTGCCCGGTACGAAAGATGAGCTATTTCGGCTTCACCTTGTAACGATCAGCTTGGTTGAAAAAAGTTATGTCGGTGTAGCCTGCAAAGACTGTTGCCGAATGCTTCACTCCCTTGGGGATGAAATAGCGATCACCCTTGGAATAGACTCGTTTGACCCCGCCAATGCTGAGTTCGATCTGACCTTCGAGAACAATTCCCCATTGACTTTCATGAAAGTGCTCGGGAACTTGTGCATCCTCGGAAAATTCCATGAAGATGATCTGATGACTCTCCGCCTGCGAGAGATAAGCTCTGACACTGTTAAACGAAATGTCAGCTTCCGGTAAGCTTGTGATCGGTTCAGGGAATACATCTGCCATCTCGATTATTCTCCTATTCTAATGATTTGACCATGGTGTTTATGCGAATATCATACGTTCAGGTCTGGCATTTGTTGCTCAGAACCGCTTCTGGTAGAAGTGGCAGTATGGCTGTTTGCCGGTGTGATCATAGTAGTTCTGATGGTAGTCTTCGGCCGGCCAGAACGTGCCAGCTTTGGCCAATTCCGTAACCACGTCGTAGCCCTTGCTTTTCAGTATGTCGATTAACTTGGCAGCAATCTGCTTCTGAGTGTCGTCTACGTAGAAAACAGCCGAGCGATACTGATCCCCGATGTCTGGTCCCTGACGGTTCTTCTGGGTCGGATCATGAATCTCGAAAAAAAGCCGCGCCAGCTTCTCGAAGCCTGTCTTCGTCGGATCAAATACTATCTCGGCTGTTTCCGCATGCCCGGTTCTACCATCACAGACCTGCTGATAAGTTGGGTTGGCTGTATGCCCGCCCATATAACCGACGCGGAGAGATATTACTCCTTCAGCTTTTTCCAGCATGTATTCCGTACCCCAAAAACATCCACCTGCGAAATAGGCCTTTTCGGTTGACGGCTGTTGGGACGGCACCGCAACCTTTGGGGAATCGGATGCTTGGGTCTCACTCGCAGGCATGAAATTCATTGAGATTGAGTTGACGCAGTACCGGACATTCTTGGGTGTAAAGCCCTCTCCCTCGAATACATGCCCCAGATGTGCGCCGCAATGGGCGCAGGTGATTTCGGTGCGCATGCCGTCAGCATCCAAAGTTCGCTTGACGGCTCCCGGTATTTCGGCATCAAAGCTGGGCCAGCCGCAACCGGCATCGAACTTATCCGTTGAGCGATATAACGGTGCACCACAGCGCTTGCAGGTATAGGTTCCATCGGCGTTGTATTGATAGTATTTGCCGCTGAAAGGCGGCTCGGTCCCTTTGTGCAGTATCACCCGTTCTTCATCGGGCGTCAACTTATTGTAGGTCATAGTCTTCTCCGTTGTGTTGTTCGCAGATGTTACGGTCAGCGGTCTCAGTCCCATTACGATCGCAGCCGCCAACAATCCCCACACGAGCACTCGTCCGATCATCTTGGTTCTATACTGCATCTGATTCTACCTTTCTCATATGCTATCACTGCCCAAGTCAAGCCAGTTTCTGACCGCAGTTTCTAAAACAGCCGCAAGATGAGTTCAGTTCCCCAACCGAAAACACCGGTGCTCCAGCAGATAAGAGCTTGCTTGGCTGGCAGACATAATGTACCTTTGTTTCTTCTCTGCGACCGATTCGAGAAGGCAGAGCCAAAACGCCTGACTAAAAGGAATAGAAATCCCTGATTCCCGATAAATCCATACAATCACCACCCCTCAAGACAAGGAAAAGTACTCGTGCTTAGAAAACGTCTTTCCCTCATGATTGGTGCTTTCATGTTTCTCGCGACGCTGGCGTGGGCGCAGTCGGCCGACGTGCAATTGGACGTGAAGAAGCACACGTTGGACAACGGCCTAAGAGTTCTGGTGCTGGAGAACCATTCGGCGCCGGTTTTCTCGTCCATCATTCGCTTTAACACCGGCTCGGTTGACGAATATCCCGGCATTACCGGTTCATCCCATCTCCTCGAGCACATGCTATTCAAGGGGAGCAAGATCGTCGGCACATCCAATTACGAAGCCGAAGTCCCGATCATGGCCAAGATCGATTCTCTGGCGCATCTGGCGTATGCCGAACAGGTTGCGCTCCAGAGTCCTCTCAATCCGTCAGACTCAACGCGGCTTAGGCAGTTGCGTCAACAAATGGCGGATGCACAGGCGGAACAGAAGCAGTATGTCATCAAGGACGAAATGTGGAGCACATACTTGCAGAACGGCGGTTCCATGCTGAACGCTTCGACCAGCAATGACGGTACCCAGTATTACGTCTCCCTCCCGAAGAATCGTCTTGAATTGTGGGCGTTTCTGGAGAGCGATCGGATGGCCAATCTTGTACTTCGTGAGTTCTACTCTGAACGCGATGTGGTTATGGAAGAACGACGGCTGAGTGACGAAAACACAGCTCGAGGCCGCCTTCAGGAAGCGACTGCGGCAACTGTCAACTGGGCTTCCTCCTATAGATGGCCGGTGGTCGGCTGGATGAGTGATATTCAGACCGTTCTGCGGGAAGATGTCGAGCAGTACTTCAGATCTCATTATTCTCCGTCAAATGCTGTCGCCGTCATTGTGGGGGATGTAAATGCCGATTCTGTGTTCGCGATTTGCGAGAAGTATTTCGGCAAGATACCTCCGCAGCCTCTTCCCAGACCGGTTGTAACCAGAGATGCGCCGCAGGCAGGAGAAAGGCGCGTGGAAGTAGAATACGACGCCAATCCTATGGCCTACATCTGCTGGCAGACTCCTCAGATCGGCCATCCTGATTTACCGGCGCTCGAAGTGGCGGCTAATATCCTTTCGAACGGACGCACCAGCCGCTTCTACAGGAACATTCGCGAGAAAAAGCTCGGCACGGCCGGCGCCAGCGTAGACTACTCACGGTACCCGGGCACATTTTCCTGCGATGTTTCCCCCTATGGCGACCACACCATTCAAGAGTTGGAGACGGCTGTCTATGCCGAGATCGATCGCCTGAAAACCGAAAAAGTGACTGAGTGGGAACTGCAGAGAGTGCGTAACCAGGTTGATGCCCAATTGTGGCGGTCTATGGATTCCAATAGAGGACTGGCTTCCCGTATTGCCAACAGCGAAATCCTAACCGGAGATTGGCACGATTTCCTTAATCGCAGCAAAGCTGTGAAGGCGGTACCGGCTGCTGACGTTATGCGAGATGTGCACCCGTACCGCGTCAAGAACAACCGGTCGGTAGATACTATCGTCAGACCCGCAGGGGCGCAACCAGCCGCC
>JAPLUP010000461.1 GCA_026397575.1 Candidatus Zixiibacteriota bacterium | reverse complement strand
GGTTGATGTCGCGTATCTAATGGAAAAGGGTTTTATGCTTTCGGCAGAAGACCTCCCCGGCGGGCACCCATCACAGTTCATCCTTGTTGACGACAAAGGCCAAATACGCGGGTATTATTCCAACGAAGATGAGACGGGCATGAAGACTCTCAAGACGCAGATTCGCGAATTGGCGCGAGCAATGCCGTGAATGTGACTCTCCTGCCGACGCTAAATGCGCTGCTTAATCTTGCCAGTGCGATATTGCTCTTCACCGGGCGCGTGATGATCAAGCGTGGACGACAAGACACGCACAAAAAACTGATGTTGTCGGCGCTGGTCTCCTCTGCCCTGTTCTTGACCTCTTACCTAATCTATCACGCCATCGTCGGATCAGTGCCATATGCACATCACGATTGGACGCGGACACTCTACTTCGCAATCTTGATTCCGCATTCGTTCTTTGCAGCCGTGATGGTGCCGTTTATTATCGCCGCAGTCTGGCTGGCGTTACATCAGAAGTTCGACAAACATCGTCGGATCGTGCGCTGGCTCTGGCCGGTCTGGATGTTAGTGTCGCTGAGCGGGATTGTGGTATATTTGATGTTGTATCATTTGTGATTTAGCACAAACGCACCCCAAGCGGTGGGGCACCCGTCAACAATCCCCGTCGCAGCAAGGACAGAAGACAGGGCGAGTCACCGACTCGCCCTCACTATTATGCCGCTCCAACCTGCTCCTGCAATTCACTGCGGGAATAGAGCTCCTGATAGGCAGCCGAACGGGTCATCAGTTCGTCGTGCGTGCCGCGGTCGATAACTTTGCCTTCGTCGAACAACAAAATCTTATCGACCAGACGCAAGGTCTTGGTGCGATGCGTGACGACAAAGCAAGTCATTTCCGGCATAACTTCGTGCAGCGCATCCCAAAGTCGTTCTTCGGTGCGGGCATCAAGCGCCGATGTGCAATCGTCTAAGATCAGTATTTGCGGGTTGCGCACTAACGCTCTCGCAATTGCCACACGCTGCTTTTCGCCGCCGGATATGGTCAACCCGCGCGTACCGATCATCGTCTTCAGCCCTTGCGGGAATCGCTCCATCTGTGAATCGAGTTGCGCCAGCCGAACGACTTGATTCACCCTGTCGCCATCAATTGATTTGTCGCCGAACCGAATGTTGCCCTCGATCGTATCGGAGAACAAAATCGGTTCCTGTGGCACGAAGCCGATGATGTCGCGGTATGAATCCAGTGGCAGCTCTTTGAGCGGCACATTATCAAGATAGACCATGCCTTCGCTGGGATCGGCTACGCGCGTAAGCAGATGGATGATTGTACTCTTGCCGCTGCCAACTTTGCCGACGAGCGCCACGGTTTGGCCTTTCTTGACGGTGAAATCAACACTGTCGAGCACCTTGCAGCCGTCGCGGTCATAGGCAAATGACACGTTGTCGAACCTGATTGCGCCAAACTTGATATTCATTGGCTTGTGGTTGCCGTTGCGCACCATCGGTGGGAAATCCTCGATTTCCATCAGACGACCGATACTGACCGCCGATTGACGGCCTTTAACCAGAAACTGACCGATGTCGAACATCGGAAAGATCAGCCAGACGACGTAGTTGGTAAATGCAATCAGTTCACCAATCGACACACTGCTCTTGATCACCATCGCTCCACCGATGATCAGGACGATGACGAATCCGAACTGCCAGATATACATGTAAAGCGACTCGATACCGGCCATGGCGCGAGCGACGCTGATCTCGTATTTGCGGCGGTCGCCGATAATGCCGGTGAATTTCTTCGACCACAGGTTCCGGCGGTTGTAGGCCGTGATTACGCGAATGCCGGAGAAGCAGGACTCCATCGAGCTGTTGAGATCGGATATCTTCCCCTGCAGCCGTTCGAAACGCTTGTCGAGCAAGGTCGCGGTCTTGATGAAGATGATGACCAGAACCGGCATCGGCAGAACGGAGTACAGCGTCAGTTTGACATTCAGACCAAACATGAGTATCAGACCGAAGACGACCAGACAGATCGCCTCGTAGAAACGGAAGATACCGGAGCAGGCAAACCACGACAGCTTCTCCGCGACGTCATCGGTCATACGGGTAACCAAATCGCCGGTGCGGAAATGGTTGAAGAAATCGGGACCCATTTCCGTGGAGGCGTTGAATGCGCGCTGACGGTAGAACCATTCCAGCCGATTATTCATCCAGGCGCGGCTGTTCTGCAGTACCAGATAGACGACCAGCGCCGCCACCGCGAACATGATCAGCATTACTGCCGC
>JAPLUP010000065.1 GCA_026397575.1 Candidatus Zixiibacteriota bacterium | reverse complement strand
GCTGGTTTGGTAGCTTCGGCCTTCTTCGCTGGGGCCGCCTTTCTGATCACCTTCTTCGTGTTCGGCTTGGCCTTCACGCTCTTTCTTGCTGCAGGCTTCGGCTTCGCAATCGTTTTCTTAGCCACTTTCGTCGCTGCTTTTTTCTTATACAAAGCCGCCAGCTTCTTTTCTACCAGATCAGCGACCTCCGCTGGAGTCTGTGCAACCGGAACCCCGACCGCTTCGAACGCCTTGATCTTCTCCGGCGCAGTACCGGTGCCTCCGGAGATAATCGCACCGGCATGTCCCATGCGTTTGTCGGCGGGAGCCGTCAGCCCGGCGATAAAACCAACAACCGGCTTGGTCACATATTTCTTGATGAACGCCGCGGCTTCCTCCTCATCGCTACCGCCAATCTCGCCGATCACGACAATCGCCTCGGTCTGCGGATCATCCTGAAATTCCTTCAAACAGTCAATGAAGTTGGTGCCGATAATCGGATCGCCGCCAATGCCGATACAAGTCGACTGACCGATCTTCTTGGCGGTCAAGTTGTAAACGATCTCGTACGTCAACGTCCCAGAGCGGGATACTACGCCGACCGATCCCTTTTTGTGGATCTGTCCCGGCATGATACCGACTTTGGTGACGCCCGGCGTGATAACACCCGGGCAATTGGGGCCGATCAACCGCACCCCCTTGATTTTCAGGTAGTTGTACACCTTCAGCATGTCGTTCGCCGGAACGCCTTCGCTGATGCAGACAATGACTTGGATACCGGCGTCCGCAGCCTCATAGATCGCGTCCACGGCTGCCAAGGCGGGAACGTAGATGACTGAGGTATTTGCCTTGGTCTTTTCTACTGCTTCGGCGACGGAATTGAATATCGGAATGCCTTCCAAACCGGTGCCACCTTTGCCGGGAGTTACCCCCGCGACCACGGCGGTGCCATATTCTTTCATCTGCCGCGCATGGAATGATCCATCGCGACCGGTGATTCCCTGAACCACCACTCTCGTTCTTTTATCTACAAAGATTCCCATGTGCTTGTCCTTTCCTCGCTTACGCCACACCGGCCAGTGCAATTGCCTTGGTGACCACTTCGACCATCGTCTCCGCGCCCTGAATCTGCGCCTGCGTCAGGATTGCGCGCCCTTCCATTTCGTTGGTACCGGTCAAGCGCACGACAATCGGCACTGACGGCCTAAACTCTGAGACCGCTTTGACAATGCCGTGCGCGACATCGTCACAGCGAGTGATACCGCCAAAGATGTTGAAGAGAATCGCTTTGACATTGGGATCGCGCAGGATGATCCGCATCGCCGTGACTACTTTCTCTGGATTGGAGGAACCGCCGATGTCCAGGAAGTTCGCCGGCTCGCCGCCATGGTGTTTGACCAGATCCATCGTCGCCATCGCCAGTCCGGCGCCATTGACTACGCAACCGATATTGCCGGAAAGACCGACAAACGACAGTCCCGCTTCGCGAGCTTCGTTTTCGGACTCTTCCTGCGGAGCCACATCGCGCAGCTTCTCATAATCGGGATGACGATAGAGACCGTTGTCATCCAAATTGATCTTGGCATCGAGTGCCACAACATTGCCGGACGGTGTCGTAACCAGCGGATTGATCTCTACCAGCGTAGCGTCCGCTTCCATAAAACAGCGATACAGCTTCAAAATGATGCCGGCCGCCTGCTTGGCGAGTTCGGGGTTGGAATAGATCTTGTATGCCAGCTGCCGTGCCTGATACGATTTCATCCCCAGAATCGGATCAACGTGCAGCTTGTGAATCTTCTCCGGTGTCTTGGCGGCAACCTCCTCGATGTCGATACCCCCTTCCGCAGAAACCATGATCACCGGCTTTTTGGCGCTGCGGTCGACGATGATGCCGACATAGGCTTCATGACTGATATCTGTGGCTTCCGTCACCAGCACTTTGCGAACGATCAATCCCTTGATGTTCATGCCGATGATGTTTTCGGCCTTGCTGTAAGCTTCATCCGGTGTTGCACAGTACTTGATTCCACCCGCTTTGCCACGCCCGCCAACGTGTACCTGTGCTTTGACCATGACCGGTTTCCCGATTTCGGTGGCGAGGTCGCGCGCCTCGTCTGCCGAGAACGCAATCTTGCCCTTGGGAACCGGAATACCGAAAGAGGCAAAAATCTCCTTTGCCTGATACTCGTGAATTTTCATCTATGGCTCCTCAAATTTCTTCTATGCTTTGGCCTTCAAGTAAGCCCGTGCTTCTTCAAGCAGTACATCGTAGCTATTCTTTTCCGGAAAATCAAGTACCACCTCTAACAGGTAGTTGAGAATCTCGCCTATCTCTTTCCCCGGCTGCAATTCAAATTCACGCATAAGATCGTTGCCGTTGAGCGCCAAGTCGGCTAACCCAAAGGGGGGCTTGCGGTCCAGCTCTTCGCGGATGCGCTGCTCGAACTCGTCTACGTCGTCGGTTTTGCCCCCTTTCCCCTGCCCGACAACGTCGGCGCGACGGAGATCAAGCAGGTCAAAAACCAAACCCTGCCCTACCTTGCGGATCAAACGGCGCATTCCCTTATCAGACACATCGGTAGTAAACATGTGCCTGTCGATGAGTATCACTACCTGATCGACAAAATCGTTGGCGTAGCGCAAACGCTCCAGAACCTTGCGGGCAACGCGTGCGCCGTAGTCTTCGTGTCCGTAGAAGGTCGCGCCTCCCTCTACCTCCTGCTTAGCTTGCGGCTTCGCGACATCGTGGAATAGCGCCGCCATTCGTACTGTGAGGCTTCGAGGGGCAGCATCGACGGTGAAAATGGAGTGCTCAAATACGGGATAAGCATGAAACGGTCCCGGTTGGTCGACACCAACGGTGCGTTCTAATTCCGGAATTAGCTGGTTCAGCATGCCGGTTTTCTGCATCAGGATGAGTCCCACGGAGGGTCTGTCCGCCTTGATTAGCAGCTTGTTGAGCTCTTCGGCGATGCGCTCCGCTGAGACGCTCTTAATTAACGCCGCGTTTTTACAAATCGCCGCATACGTCTTCGGTTCAATCTCAAAATTGAACCGCGCGGCAAACTGTATGGCGCGCAACATCCGCAAGGGATCCTCGACGAATGAGTTCGGAAAAGTGATGCGAACGAGACGCGCTTGGATGTCCTGGTACCCCGAAAACGGATCGACGACTTCTCCGGTCGCGACGTTGCGCGCAATGGCATTGATCGTGAAATCCCGGCGGCCGAGATCGTCTTCAACCTGCAAATTGTGATCAAATTCAACCTCAAAATCGCGATGTCCGGTGCCGGTGGAGTGTTCCCTGCGAGGAAGGACAAAATCAAAGGTCTCTGAGGAGACGCCTGCTGAGGCCTGCTGTGTGAACTTGATCACCCCGAACGACCGGCCGACCAGATCGACTCTGCCAAAGCGGCGCAGAATCGAAACCAGTTCTTGATAGGGAATGCCCGCAACCAGAAAGTCGATGTCCTTGGATGCCGGTTGACCGCGGATCAGCGAGTCGCGAACCGCTCCGCCGACTTCATAGAGTTGCCCCTGTGTTGTGATGGCGGTGATCAACGGCTTAGTAAGTGGTACAACCATCTTAGCCGCGCGTGATAACGGTGCCGGCATTTCCGAACACCGCATCCGCCGCCTTTTCGATGGAAGATACCACAACTTTCGTTCCGCCATTCCGCAGGAAATCTATGGCGGCTTCTATCTTGGGTCCCATGCTCCCGGGCGGGAAATGACCTTGTCGCAGATATTCCTGGGCCTCGGAGGCGGTCATTTCGTCAATCAGCTTCTGATTCGGTTTGCCGAAGTTGACCGCGACTTTCTCGATGTTGGTAAGAATAATCAGCATTTCGGCGAGAATCTGGTTTGCCAGAAGCGCGGATGCGCGGTCTTTGTCGATCACCGCATCAACCCCCTCCAACGTGCCGTCCTTTTCCACGTACACCGGAATCCCACCACCGCCGGCGGCAATAACAATAACTCCGCTATCAACCAGCTGGGCAATGATCCGTCCTTCGACGATTTTTTGGGGAATCGGTGATGCCACCACGCGCCGCCAGCCTCGATTGGAGTCCTCTTTCATGACCCAGCCACGCTCGGTCTGGAACAGAACCGCTTCCTGCTCCGAGTAAAACTGGCCGATGAATTTGCTGGGATTGGCAAGCTCCGGATCGTCCTTGTTAACCTCTACCTGTGTGATAATGGTCACTATTTCGCGCTGAATTTTGTCGCGATAAAGACGGTTTTGAAGAGAC
>JAPLUP010000671.1 GCA_026397575.1 Candidatus Zixiibacteriota bacterium | reverse complement strand
GTCTTGGAGGATAACGATCCAACCGATCACTACGGTCACGGCACTCACGTTGCCGGCATCATAGCTGCCGCCGCCGAAAACGGCGTCGGCATGGCCGGAATCGCTCCGCATTGCCGTATCATGCCTCTGAAGATCTATCCGATGATGCTTGCTTCTATGGCGGCGCGTGCCATCATGTACGCCGCTGACAACGGCGCTAACGTGATCAGCATGAGTTGGGGTGCACCCTATTCTTCAAAGCTGATCGAAGATGCCCTCAGCTACGCCCGCGCCAAAGGGACTCTCCTCTGCGCTGCCAGCGGCAACAGCGGAACTCAAAAGGCGTTCTATCCGGCAGCGTTGCCGCTAACAATAGCCGTCGGCGCAACCGACAGTCGCGATCACGTGACCACATTCTCCAGCTACGGGCCTCACATCGATGTCGTCGCACCCGGAGAGTCAATCCTGTCTCTACGCGCCCTAACCACCGACATGTATGCTTTGCCACCAAGCAATGAACCCGGTGTCCACGTTATCGCCGACGAGTACTACGAAGCGTCGGGTACCAGTATGGCCTGCCCCATAGTGGCGGCCATCGCCGGTTATCTCAAATCAGTTTCTCCGGGAATCACCCCTTCGTATGCCCAGGAAATCATTCAACTCTCCGCCAAAGACCTCAGCGACCCCTATGGTGTTGGCGGCAACTTTCCCGGTCGCGATATCTACAGCGGCTTCGGTCGCGCCAATCTTCAACAGGCGCTGGCGCTGGCGCCGGCGCGGCGAGCTTACATCGAATCTCCCGGCAGGCGTCCATTTCTCAGCGGCATCGTCAACATCACGGGCATTGCTGATGGTGCCGGCTTTAGCGGCTACACTCTAGAGTACGGCCCCGGTGACACCCCGAAACAATGGCAGGAACTCGCTTTTTCGGCCACACCCGTGACCCACGCTCTGCTGGCAGTATGGAACACCAACTCCCTTGACGGCACCTTCTCCTTGCGGCTGCGGGTTGGTGACGTCAACGAATCGCAGGTTGCTGTCCATGTTGCCAATCACGATTTCGCCGACATACTCTCACCGGCAGCCGGGGACACGTTGACCGGTTCGAGCGCCATCGTCGGTAGCGCTTCATCTCCGGATTTCCTCTTTGCCATACTGGAGTATGGAGAGAGCCCTGCGCCAACAGATTGGGAATTGTTGGATACTCTGATATCGCCTATCTATCAGGGGCCTTTGCTCGACTGGAACGTCAGCGCGCTGACTGAGGGCAACTACGTACTTCGCTTGACAGTCCACACGTCTCGTGGTGTGATACCATACAGCGTCAATCTGTATGTGCGTTCACCTTTCTCAGGACGCAACGGCTGGCGCACGCACGTAGGTGACACAACGACGATCGTGCCCAACTACGGCGATTTCGACGGTGACGGTCTTAACGAGATCGTCGTGGGCACTTCGGAGGGTATCAAGTTTTACGATACTAAGGGCAACCTCAAAACCGACGGAATGCCCAAATTGCCGGACTGGAATTTCCGCACGCCGATCGCAGTTGGGAATCTGGATGATGATGGCATCGACGATTTTGTTGCTGTCAGCGAGGAGCCGCCGATGCTGTTTGTCGTGAAATCGGGTCAACCCTGGAACGCGGTCAGCCTTCCTCGTGCACCGGGTGTGGAGCGGTACAATTACAATACGGAAACGTACTTCCCTGTGGTCTTTCTTGAGGACATCAACGGCGATGGCAAGGACGAGATTCACTCTCTGTCCGTTCGCCGCGACTTCACGAAGGAGTATCGCATCTACTATCCCGATGGCAAACCTTGGTCGGGTCAGAACGAATATGCGGACGTTCAGTCATGTCTGCCTGCAGATCTAGACGGTGACCATATCGCCGAGATTTATTGCGTGACCACCGACTCGCTCCGAGGGTACGACCTGGCAGGCAAGCAAATATCATCCGTCTGCATCAACCTCGCCACATCGTTTAGTCAGCGAGGAATGTCCGCCGTCGATGTTGACGATGATGGCAAACACGAACTACTCATCTTCGGCTGCTATCCATGGTCTCCCAATATCAGCAACTACTGGCTGTTCGCTTTCGGAGAAGATCTTTCCGCCCAAAATGGCTGGCCGCGCGAAATACCAATCAATAGATATTTGGTGCCCAGTATGCCGGTTTTTGGCGATCTGGACGACGATTCGCTGACCGAATACGTAACCACCTGCTCGGATATGGATTTCGGTTACGTATACGCTTGGCGACACAACGGTCTGCCGTACTCTGGTGATAGTGCGGCCAATGGTTTCTTCGTTGCGGTGCCGGAGCCGAGTATGCTTAACATGCCGATCCTGGCCGATCTCGACGCCACCAACGGCGCCGAGATTATCAGTTGCGCGTTACCCGACGTTTGGGGCGTATCTGACAGAGAGAGCATCGTTGCCTGGAATAAGATGGCGCAACTGCTCCCCGGTTGGCCGCTGACCGTCGCCACCGGTCCGAATATTTTGAAAGACTACGCCAACACGTCCGTCGTCGGCGACATCAATCAGGATGGCAACATCGACATGATGATGACTACAGTGTTTGGCGATCTGGTCTTCATCAATTTCCCCGACCGTCCTCTGCGCGCCGACAAATCCCCATGCCCAATGTGGCGCTACAATCGACGTCTCAACAACATCGCACCACTGTCACCCGGCTCTGCAACTGATGTTGTCGATGATCCGGGGCAGGGGACACTGCCGGAAGTATTCGCTCTCTCGCAAAACTACCCAAACCCCTTCAACAACTCGACAATCATCAGCTTTTCGTTAGCTCGGTCGTCAAACGTCAGAGTCGAAATCGTCAACATTCTCGGACAGACCGTCAAGTCATTCGATCTCGGATTGAAATCGGCAGGGGGGCACGCGCTCGAATGGAACGGCGAAGACAACCGAGGAACGAAAGTGACTTCCGGTGTCTATTTCTGTCGCATCACCGCTGGAGACAAGGTTGCCGTTCGGAAGATGGTCCTCCTGAAGTGACCTTGCGCCATCTGACCCAAGAACAACCAGCGATGCAAGTAT
>JAPLUP010000274.1 GCA_026397575.1 Candidatus Zixiibacteriota bacterium | reverse complement strand
TTGGCGCCATTGCTGGAGATCGAGCCGGACGCGGTCTGTCCGGTCGACCAGCGTCGGTATGATGAATATCTGGCACTACTAAACGACTCATCACAGAAGGTGGAAATCTATCATGGATGATCGCTTCGCCCATCTTCGCTATGTCGCCGTCGACGGTCCGATCGGCGTCGGCAAAACAACCTTCTGCCGCATCCTGGCGGACCGCATCGGCGGACATCTGGTGCTGGAAGAGGCGGACAAGAATCCGTTTTTGAAGGATTTCTACCACGACCGCAGGCGTTATGCCTTACAGACGCAGTTCTTCTTTCTGTTGTCGCGTTATGCCCAGCAGAAGGAGTTGATCGAATACGATCTCTTCAAAAAGAAGATAGTCGCCGACTACACTTTCGAGAAGGATTTCCTGTTTGCGCAATCCAATCTCACGGAAGACGAACTCTCACTGTACAAACAGGTCGCAGAGCTGCTAAAAAAGAATCTCCCGAAACCGGATTTGGTCGTATTCCTGACGGCATCAGTGGAGGTGCTTACGGCGCGGATTAAGAAACGCAATATCACTTACGAACGGAATTTCGACGCTGAATACCTGACCTCGGTCGTGGAAGCGTATAATCATTACTTTTTTCACTATAACCGGACCCCGCTTCTGGTGATCAAGACTGATCGGCTGGATTTCGTCGAGAACTCAACGCATCTTGATGAGATTTTTACTCAGATCGCCGAGATGCGTCAAGGGACGCGCTATTTTACGCGCGGGGACGAAATGCTGGGGTTATAAATGGCTGACACGCGCGACAAAATAACAACACTCTCTTTCCCGCAGATGAAGAAAAAGGGGAAGAAGATTGTCTGGCTGACGGCTTATGACTATTACACTGCCCGCGCTCTTGACGATGCCGGTGTTGATGGCATATTGATCGGTGACTCGTTGGGCATGGTCGTGTACGGTAAGCGCGATACGCTTTCCGTCACGATGGAAATGATGTTGCCACATACGGAAGCCGTTAGCCGCGCAGTGCAATGCGCCTGTGTCATTGGTGATATGCCGTTTATGTCATATCAGACTTCCGATGCCGAAGCCATCCACAATGCCGGCCGTTTCCTGTCCGAAGGGGGCGCTGCCGGTGTCAAGTTGGAAGGGGGTATTGAGATGGCGGCGCGCATTCGCAGGATCACTGAAATCGGCATACCGGTAATGGGGCATATCGGTCTGACACCACAGTCGATAAACAAGTTTGGTGGTTACAAGGTGCAGGGTAAGACCGACCAGGCCAAAAATTACCTGCTGGAATCGGCGCTGGCGTTGCAGGAAGCCGGCTGTTTCGGCATGGTGTTGGAGGCAATCAAGAGCGACATCGCCCAGAAAATCAGTCAATCGCTGGTAATCCCGACTTTCGGGATCGGGGCCGGTAGTCTCACGGATGGCCAGATCATTGTGACCAATGATATCGTCGGCGCCAGCGGTGATTTCGTGCCCAAATTTGTCCGGCGATATTTTGATCTCGGCGCCAAGTTGCGCGAGGTCGCCTCTCAGTTTGCTGCCGATGTTCGCAGCGGCAATTACCCAAACGAATCCGAGAGCTACGGCTAAACCGTGCAGATCGTTCGCTCCGTAACACGGATGCAGAAGCTGGCGCTGAAGCTGAAGAAACAAGGCAAGACAATTGCCTTGGTTCCCACGATGGGCGCGCTGCATAAAGGGCATCTGGAACTGGTTGCGAGAGCCTTCAGGATGGCCGACATCACGGTCGTCTCGATATTCGTCAATCCGACCCAGTTTGCACCGCACGAAGACTTCAGCCGCTATCCGCGTAACCTCGCGTTGGACTGCAAGTTACTACGTCCCTTGGGTGTCGATATCGTCTTTCACCCGCAACCGCAGGACATTTATCCGACAGGGTTTGACACGTATGTCGTCCCCGAGAAAATTGCCACGATTCTTGATGGGGAATCCCGCCCGTCGCATTTCAAAGGCGTTGATACCGTCGTGCTCAAATTGTTTAATATTGTTCAGCCCGATTTCGCTGTTTTCGGCAGAAAAGACCTCCAGCAATCGGTCGTGATCAAGCAGATGGTCAAAGACCTGAATGTGCCGGTCAAAATCGTGGTTGCGCCGACAGTGCGGGATGCCGACGGGCTTGCATTGTCTTCCCGAAATGCGTATCTTTCTGTGGATGCACGCCGGCGAGCGCTGGTAATATCGCGTTCCCTGTTTGCGGCTCGGCAATTGGTTCTATCTGGTGAACGTAATACCGCGAAAATCAGGAACTTTGTCCGCCGCCAACTCGTTAAAGATGCGAAAGCTGATGTGGACTATGTCTCGGTAGCGGACGCCGAAACCCTGGCGGAGTTGAGAAGAATTTCGGGCAAAATCGCCATCAGCCTCGCATGCAGGATAGATGGCGTGCGCCTGATCGACAATGTCGTGTTGAAGGTTGGATAAAATGCTGCTGCAAATGTTCAAGTCGAAAATCCATCAGGCGACAATCACCGATGCTAACCTTAAGTATGAAGGCTCGTTAGAACTCGATCCAGAGTTGATGACGGCTGCCAACATCCTTGAAGGCGAGAAAGTGCAGGTCGTCAATGTTGCCAATGGCGCCCGGTTTGAGACCTACACGATTAAGGGCAAGCTCGGCAGCGGCACGGTTTGTCTGAACGGCCCGGCAGCTCGTTTGGGACAGGTTGGCGATGAAGTTATCGTTATCACCTATGTCCTTATGAGTCCCGAGGAAGCCCAGAAGCATATACCAACAATTGTCAAGGTAGACGAGAAGAACCGACCCCTCC
>JAPLUP010000430.1 GCA_026397575.1 Candidatus Zixiibacteriota bacterium | reverse complement strand
CCAACTCGAAACCCTTTGTCTGGACCGCCACGGCTGATTCAATCCTGCAAAAGGTCAAGAGACTATGTCAATATATCTCTGGGACAGGACACTAGCAGGCTGCTGAAAAACAGCCTTTCACTCTGATTAATTTGGTCTCTGCGGCGATTTTGCGGCAAGAGGATTTGGTTTTGTCGGTTCGGCGAGTTGTGATTGTTGCCCGGCGCGTGACATCATGAAAAGCGAGCCGTCAGTCAGTAAGGGGCTGCACAATTTCGAGATGCAGGAGATGATTCTGTCACTGCTGATGGATAATCCCTAAAGCATTTCTTATCTACGAATTCTGTCAGGATGCGATCTCCAGCAATTTAGCCAGTGAGGTGATGGTTCGCTCAATGGCTGAGACTTCCAAGTCGGTGTCCGGACCGATGTCACGCGCCAACTGCAATCCCCCCTCATGGAACCTGATGAAGACGAAAGGCATAAGCGACAGAATCAATTGCTGTACTTCGGTTTTCCGAAGCTGTCCGCTCTTGTCTTTGGCATCAGTGTTGGTGGCAAAGCGGCGGTCGAATTCCGGATTGTGGGAACGTACGTCGCCGTCGACCCCCAGAAGCGCCCGCATACGTTCTATAAAGCCACGTTGATACAACTTGAAGTCCGCCGGTGTATGACCGATGGCGTAAATGTGAAGTTGATACTCCCTGGACAACTCGATGAAGAATGGCGTGTTTTCTGCGGTAAATCGCAGGGATGGATATGAGTGGCCGATGTAGTCTTGTCCTGCAAAGGCCGATGATGACTCCTCCGAAGGCGTGATAATCTCGCCGCCGTGGCGCTGCTGGAGTTCGTGCAGCAGGGTCTCGTAGGGTTGGCGCCAAGCTGTCGTCAAACTCATACCGGAATCCTTTCTCAGGAACAGCTCGTTATGTCAGGAGCCTCTGGCTGCTGAAGTGGCTATGTTGTCATTTCTCCAGTAGTTAATACGAGGAAAGGGGCGTAAATGTTCAAAAGAGTGTGGGGTAGCGGTGTGATCTGATGGAGTTCCGCGCAAAATATTCACAATGTCAAAGAGCAAGCGGGCCTAGGCCGTCGACTACCGCTGGCGGATGGTTGGCCTGTTTGATCTTGGGTTCCCGATCGTGTTTTGATATTCGATTCGCGCCGATGAACTAAGCCTGGATTCCCGCGTTGCTGAGCCGTCAGGAAAGGGTTCCTGACGGCGCACATCAGGTGCCAGGGTACGGGCGAACGAAGTGTCCCCATAGGGGAAAACACGCACGACAACGACAGGATCAAGTCATCCGTCAAATTGCCAAAGAGCCGGAACGGGTTGCGGGGAAAAGGGGACGCTCCTCCATTGAATCATCGACATCGCAAACGTCCGCTACTGTAGCGAGGTCGATCGGACTCGCGGTTGTCACGATACGCTCTATTACTGGGTTCCGGTTGACGGTGTAAATCATTTGTTCGCGGCGCACCCTTCGACAGGCTCAGGGCGTACGCCGCGTACAGATCGAAGACCCATCAGAAGTAGATGGGGCACCGTTGCTTTGATGTGGCAGAGAAGGCCCACCCTTGCGGGTGGAGTACCCGTCAGGAAAGGGTTCCTGACGGCGCACGTATGCACATCAAAGCATGTCAGCCGGACGGCATGTATCTGACAGCGCGAGCCACTTGGTTTACAGCGACAGACTCACTCACCACGGCGAAGTACGAACTTGTCCTGGATCATAACGGTTATTGTTCGGCATTTATTTAGCTTAGTCGTTGCCGTTTGACCGCAGGCGATTCCTGGTCGAGTAGGAGGTAGAATCACAAGAACCAACGTCGTTTTTGCTCTGCCGCTAATCACCCGACCCACAGAGCACTCCGGGGTGACCTTCGGTGCCGCAACCAGCGTTCTACTAACTGGGGTGGGCGTGACTTTTGCAGTGAGGCGCTACAAAAAGGGGGTGGGTCAATTCGCGGGAATGACAATCCTGTGCGTCTGGGGCGTCAGTTGCTCGCCGCAGGACGGGCAGGGGAGGTGGCGGTGGTTGGGGTTGGTCATGGGGATGCCTGTTCAGGTCGACCTACTGCCTTAACAATGGGAAGCGTTTGTAGACATCCTGTGCCAATGAATATATGTCGGAATAGTCGTATTTCCTGCCCAGCTTCAACTCCCAATAGCGACCGTGAGCAAGCCAGTGCCGATATTTGAACGCGGCGACAAGTCGAGAAATCAGAGCCTTCAGCTCAGGATGGTGGCGTTTCCACGCTTTGAGGATGCCGTCTTCTAACGGTATGTTGCTCTGTTTCTTCTTATAAAGAGATTTGAACTCTCGGGACAAACTATCCTTCTTCTTCTGATCGCATCTGTTCTGGTAGTCAATCCTCAGACTCGCCTCCAACGAGGAAAGCAACGTCAATGACGATGTCCTTTCCAATTCCTC
>JAPLUP010000431.1 GCA_026397575.1 Candidatus Zixiibacteriota bacterium | reverse complement strand
TATCAGGGTCGGTCGACATTCCTGCGCTTCATCTGGACAAAGTGCGATGACAACTCGTTTTCGGACAAGAGCGGCATCAAGCTCTACACCTCGCGCGACGTTTACGATGCCACCGGCAAGCGACAGACCAACGGCGTCGACAAATACGCCGGTGCAGCAAACAAATGTTTTTCCTCAAGAAACAACGCCCCGGTGAGAGTGTTCGATTTTCGCAGCGCCGCGGCAGTGATTAGGTAAGATGTCGCGAGTCGCGGCAACATCAGGGTTCCTGACGGCGCGGGTAAATGTGTCCGAGAGAAGAGGTCGCGACTGAAGTCAATCCTACAAGTCACGTTAGCAGCCCATGTAAAATAGCTGTAAGAGCGGCTTTAGCCGCGACATTCATAGCGACAACAGTTTTTCAACACTCTCATAACCGCCCGGTAGCGCTTTCTGGTGGCCATAGAATGGTTGGTTTCGGAGTACTCCAGAAACTTGGCAAGGAACGCCTCGAAGGGGATATCTTTCTTGCCGAACCCGAACTCATCGCTGGCAATTTTTACCTCTGCGTCCTTCAGAGCCTACTCGGCAACCTTTTTTGACGGCCCCAGACGACGTCTGATCCGACGGCCACCGGCACGGACATCGAGGTACCAGACCTTTCCCCGTTTGTAGATAACTCCCATATTGGCGTCTCCTGATGGTCACAACTTAGTCACAGCGACCTATCAGCCCCAATGTACGATCTACTAATTTGTTGTCGAGTAGTAAGTTATGCTTTGAGCAAAACAAGAAAGCGGAGAGGCAGGGATTCGAACCCTGGGTACCATTTCTGGTACAACTGCTTAGCAGGCAGCTGCCTTCAGCCGCTCGGCCACCTCTCCGTACCAATATCCGCGGCCTTGGCGGCCGCACTCGTCCCAGACCCCAAGAATCCTCATGAGGAATGAAGCGATTCTCCAAGTAAGGGATTCTCGTTCAAATGTCAAAGAAAAATCGGGAGGCCGATAGGCCAACCGGGCGGTCTCCCGATCATGCGAACGCGGAATATCAGAACGTCGGCGACCTCGAACAACGATTTCGAATCAGCCGCATCGGCGCCCTATGTTAATCCTTGTCTTTTTCCCGTGTTGCTGACGCACCGTCCCCGGTTCCAACGCTCTTACCGCCGATTCGCTCATACCATCTCGGATGATGAATGCGGCACGATTCCTCAGTGATCTTGCCAGTCAGCCACGCAAACGACATCGGGTACTGCTCCGGATGGAAAATCACGAAGAAGAAGTGGAAAACGGCGATAGCCAGCGTCGCCAGCCATGCTTCGTAATAGTGAATCGTCTCGGCAATCTTGACAATCCACGCGGGCATGAAGCCGGTATAGAAGGTCGGGAACCAGAGAACGAAGCCGGTCACCGCCATCGCCAGCGTTCCCCAGACAAGAGCCCAGTATTCGGCCTTCTCGGTATAGTCATATTGGTCATACTTCGGATGTTCTTTGCTCAGGCCGAGGTGGAATTTGATGTTGAGGATCAGATCCTTGAGATCCTGCAAGTTCGGCCAGAGTCCCCGCAATTCCTCCTTGCCACGCTTGGTAAAGAGCACAAACAAAGTATGGTGAAACGTGACATAAAGTAGGAACACGGCCGCCACTCGGTGAATGACCGAGCGAGCTTGCTCGTGAATTCCGAAGACATTAAGCACCCATACCCACCAGGCATCGGGGAATTTCAGCATGAATCCGGTGATCACGAGCGTGATGAATGAAGTTGCCAGCGTTGCATGCTGGATGCGCTCGCTCAACGACATGCGCAGGTAC
>JAPLUP010000281.1 GCA_026397575.1 Candidatus Zixiibacteriota bacterium | reverse complement strand
GCAGGCGTCGAAGATCTACTCGGCAGAAGCGCTACGATACGAGTAGTGCCTGGTGCAAAGAGCAGAGTGCATTCCGCTCTGTCTTTGCAAGAAGCGGAGCGACGAAGCAATCTCGGGGGAGTCGGGCCTGACGACTGGATTCCGTATTCTCCTCGATGTTGTTCTGCTGAGCGTATGATCGCGCCCTAGTCTTGACTCTCCATCAGACCCAATCGTATGATTGGCGCAATTGCTGCGGCAACATAAAAAGGAATGTTAGGTGCCATAGGAATCGCGATGAACGAGATTGATGTACTAAAGAAGATTTCTTCAAACCTGACCGACCGGAAGAACTCCGCGGCGCTCAGCAACTATCGGGTTCTTTGCAGCAACATAGCATTCTTGAACGAAGCCTTTTCAAATGCCATCGGCACATTGCGACTCCTACATGGAGAAATTGCATCCTCCCTCAAGAACGATGCACTTCTGAATCCCCAATACAAATCCGGGACCGATCTGAATGCGTTTGTCCCAATAGTCAGCCGACTTCAACTCAACAGTTTTTCTGTCTTCGAGAAACTCGCGACACTTACAACACCAGATGAACGAGCGCACATTGACTTAGAAAATGTATCGGCGCTTTCGAGGGGCTTCGATGACTATAACAATCTGGTCACCGCTACCAGACAATACATAGACAGCATCGTTTCTGACTCTTATCAGCTGTATCTGCTTGATCCGAAATCGTTCAATTATCACGTCCTCGTCTCACTCAACAGCTTTAGCAAGTACGCGACAAAATCTTTGGCCCATGCGCTATTCAACTCAGAAGTGGAAAGCGCGCTGAATGAGTTTGGAACGGTAAAGTTCAAAGACTGGCCGAAGTCTCATATCACTGAATGCAACCACACCACCTTCGCTCAGAAGGTTGATTTTCTCTTTTCAGTGCTTGGCGCTCCATCCGATCCGAACCTACCAGATGACTTGAAAAACATATTCAAGTTCTCATCTGAGTTCACCCACATTGGCTATATATCTACCTTCTTTACGTCAACAGCGGGCGCAGAAGTAATCTTTGGCGACGACGACGGCCCATATCTTCCATGCACGGAAAATTTCAGCGAGTTGAAGTACGAAATACTCGAAACTGCTTGCAAAGCATTGGTTGCCACATACATTCCAAGTCTCATCAAATGCTTGGAAAGGCTGATGCTGAAGCCCCAAGCAGAGAAAATAGCTGCCTCATTGCATCTTGCCGCCGAAGCGCTCTGCGAAGCGATAGCTAGCCGTAACTCAAAATACTACTTTTTTGTCAAAACTGGGTTGATTGGCTCGAGGACTTCAATTCCGCTCACATGCATGTGTGGGGTTACGAGAATTTGGGCTCCGCCGCATGCAACAACGGAGCTTTACTGCGATTCATGTGGCAGTTCATTCCAGCTACTTGAAGTTGATGGCGAAGGTGGTTACGTAATCACTGGCAACGGTCCTGTCAAGATTATTGGGGCCAATGGTCCCTGACTTTCGCGATCTACCAATGACTGAACAAATCAAACTATTGCAGCAGTGCGAAGAAGCGAAGAAGGCACATGGCACATAACCCATCAATCCACCGGACCTGCGCGAAAAGCCGCGCAGGCCGGTGATTTCAAACGTTAGCGCACTCGACACGATCAACGGTAGAGTAGGAGTGGGTGCTGTGCCTGGAGAATACGTCTAGCTGTGCTGATTCCATAACAGACGCTACGAGAGATCGCCTCTTATTGAGCCTGCTTGGTGCTCTTCTGGCCAGCCATGCACCCGACTCATCCATTCAGCCTCTTCAGTAGCCACGCCATGTTCTGGCCCAGGACCTGCATGGTCTGGATGCCCTCCTGATCCTTATCTACGTCCCCCTTTTCCAACCCGATGGCAAAGCTCCAGTACGATGAGCCGGGCAAAATCATCTCGCTCACCAGAAAGAAGTGATTGAGCGTATCGAAAGCGGTTATCATCCCGCCGCGCCTGGCTGATACCACGGCTGCTCCGACCCTACAGTGGAGCAGACCGCCGTTGACCTTGTTGACCATGACCGCCCGGTCGATCAGCGCTTTCATCTCTGATGGCACGCTGGCTACGACTTTCATGCTGCTTCTCCTTGCCTGCCCAAATCTCCCCCGTTTCGGTTACCTTTTACATGAGTCAACCACTATCCCTTCGGTTACATCTTGGATGAGGCAATTCGGGATCTATCCAAGCTGGGGTTGGGCTGGTATAATGTCGCATGAGCGGAAGAGACGGAGAGCGACATGACTGTCCTTTGGTGGTTCGTGGGCACGGTCCTGATAGTCCTCTCGTTTGTCTTGTG
>JAPLUP010000680.1 GCA_026397575.1 Candidatus Zixiibacteriota bacterium | reverse complement strand
ACTTATAGTCTACATGCATGGTGTTATTGCGCCAAACATCCTTAATAGTATATACCCTTGCGACAATTTCCTCATATTTGTCCCTCTCGGTTTTGTCAGCCGAGGACGAAATGTGTTTCTTAATCGCGTTAAGAATTGAGTCCCAAGACGGACAGTGCTTGTCGATAGTCAGGAAGTCTTTTAATTCAAGTAGCCCACATTCGACAACTCGCATGAGATGAAATGCACAAGCAGTGTGACGCCCAAGGGAGAAGCACTTCCCAGCCTCCTCCATATCGTAAACGGCGTCTGTAAAACGATGTGTTACTTCACTGCTAAATTGGTTTTTGTCATAGTACTCAGCTAACTCTGGATTGACAAAGTAGAACATCCTTGAGTTTAGCTCGTCTAAAATTATCTCGCAGACGGTGTCAATTCTCTTTGGGAGTTCCTTCAGTAGTTCCAGTTGAAGCCCCGCATCATTCTGGGATAACGCCCCCTTAATTATGGCGATTGCTCTGTCGCACTGTATGACAGACAAGGGCATATCCATTCTTAGAACAGTGCCAGATATATCTTTAATGAGTTGTTCGGCATCAGAAAATCTTGCCACTCGTTGTTCCTGCGGCCACACTGGGTCAAAGTAAATTTCGTCTTTACAGGAATCCAGAAGTTTCAGGATATAGACGTAATCACTTGCGTAGTGTCGTAGCATGTCCAACAAACTAACAATCGCGTGGGATTGCCATTTCTCCCTCTTCAGCATAATTCCCTCTCTAAGCCCTGTCAATGGTTTTGTTAGGTATGTAGTTGCGTTTGCAAAGGGGAAATCTAGAGCGCGTCAGGTCACGGACGCAGGGCGTCCTAGGACATGACGCAACATGGGAAGCCTAGCCGTTCGTCCTGAGCTTGTCGAAGGATGAACGGCGTCGAAGGTCTCAGGGCATTCGGTGATACAAGCATCAGAACGGGCTTCGACAGGCTCAGCCCGAACGGTATAATATGATTGGGTGAGTCGGGATACCTCCCGCCCAGCCTTGTAGGTCAAGCCGACTGGCAGCTTGACAATGGTCGTCAGGCCCCGAGTAGGCCTGAGCTACGACTCGCAGGGCGGTTCATGGCGTGTGACGCGACGGAATGCTGTTGACTTTTCGTCAGGTCACGGACGCAGGGCGTCCTAAGACCTGACGCAACAGAGAAGAAGTTGCTGGACTGGATTCCAGCTTTCGCTGGAATGACAAGTAAGAGACCCTGCTGACACAGCAGGACACTACTTGATTTCCACCTCCCTCAAGAAGCGCGCGGAATCTTCCGGCGAGACGGTATTGATGTAAATCCCGGAGCCGATTTCGAAACCGGCCGGGATCGTGATCTTGGGGATGATCACGATGTACCAGTGCAGATGCCGGGTGTCTTCGTCACCGACTGGACATGAACGCAGGACATAGTTGTAGTCGGGATTGTTCAAGCCGCTGTCTATTCTTGCCAGCAGTTCGCGCAGTAACGCCGCCAACTCCATGACCTCTTCGCCGTCGATAGAGGAGAAACTCGCCATGTGATGTTTGGGATAGATGCGACATTCAAACGGCGAACGAGCGGCGTACGGACAAAACGCCACGAAATAGTCGGTCTCGGCGATGACGCGCTCCTGCTGGTCGATCTCTTCCTTGACCATATCGCAGTAGACGCAAGTACCGTGTTTGTCGAAATGTAGTACCGCTTGCTCCATAGGGTAGCGCACATGCGGTGGCACGATCGGCGTGGCGATGATCTGCGAATGGGGATGTTCGAGAGAAGTTCCCGCCAACGGCCCATGGTTGCGAAAGATAGTGATCAGATTGATTTTGTCGTTCTTGCTGATTTCGCGTAGCCGCGCCCGATAGGCGAGCAGGACATTGCCAAGTTCCTTGATTTCCATAGTGGCAATGGTCAGATTGTGTTTCGAGCTTTCGATCACGACTTCCGCGATTCCAAATCCTTTCGCCGACAAAAACCTGCCGACCGATGAACGCGTGGTTGCCAGATTCGGTTGGAGCGCGGCAAAGCGATTGGGTACCACACGAACCTGCCAGTCCCCCTGTTCGGGGAAAACGTACGTTGGCGATGGGGTTTTGTCCTCATGTCCCGGGCAGAACGGGCAGTCATCTCTAAATGGTGGAGGGATTGTTCGCGGCGGACGTTCTTTGGTAAAATCAGACGGTCGTTTACCTCGTTCGGTAGCGAGAACCACCCATTCTTTGGTCGCCAAATTCTGACGAAATTCCGGCATTGTTCCTCCAGTAGGTTATTTTCTAAGCAATTACAGCATAGGAAGTTCAACACCATTTGTCAATCGGTAGGCGCTTTGAACCTCCAAAGCGTGTACTACCGGCAGTCTACGCAATGCAGATTTTTCGCGAAA
>JAPLUP010000576.1 GCA_026397575.1 Candidatus Zixiibacteriota bacterium | reverse complement strand
CAAGGAGACCCGGAAATGCGACATAATAGGTTGCGCCTTGCGATCGCATGTATCCGGCCAGGGTGTCGGGTTGTAAGATGACGTTGCGCAGTAGCTTTCGGTCGAATAGAAGGGCGTGGTTGTTTAATCCGAGAATGTCGATGGTCTTGTGCCCACCGAAATACCTGATCGCTCCGGCATCGATGGTCAACAAGGCAGCCTCTTTCGTCGCGTTGCGCTTTACCCACTTGCCGATCTCAACTTGCACTTCGTTGATATTCTGGCAGTTCCAGGCGAATTGGGATTTGCGGTACGTCATCTCGGAAGGGTAGCCGACGAAGCAGGCCAACAGGAGAAGCACAGCCGCTATGTTGAGCACTGTCCTCGTACCGGGCTTGACTCTGAGTGATGAAAAATACTGTCTTGGATTGGCGATGGCCGAAGCACCCATGGCTATCGGGATAAAGAGAAATGGCAGCGCCGGAATGGCATAGCGTAACCAATAGAAGAAAACACCGCAGCCGGAGGGCATCGGACGCGTCAGGGCGATGCCAGCCAGAAAGACCCAAGGAATCAACAGGACGATTAACGAGGATTTGGTTCGTCTAAAAATCATCGCGACAGCGCCGACAAGGAATAGAACGACTCCGAAGCCGACAGACATTGCTGGCAGTCCCAGTACGATTTCGCCGATGACGATTGCGAACCCGTTTAGGGCGTCGGCGCTCGAATACTTAGCGTAGAACGTGTTCGGTAGAGGATGCCCCGTCACTGCGAGACAGTAACAGATCCAGATCACGGCTGCGAGGATTGCAGGAAAGATCAACGTCATCGATGTTCGCATTCGCAACCGCACTTCCATTTGACGAGTTGAGAGCCAATAGATGACGACCAGCAGGATTAACACCAGGGCGCTTTCCGGTCGGGACAGGAAAGACAAACCAAGCAGTACCGCGCACGACCGCCAGCGCTCTTGGGCAAATGCCAGAGCTGTCAAGGTCAACAGCGCGCAAGTCAGAGCCACTTCCATTCCGGATACCTGAGCAAAGACGGACACTGGATTTGCCGCCGCCAAAGCGCTGCCAAGCAGAGCGATTAGGAATGAGCACGAAAGCTTGCGACATAACTCGTAGACAGCCAGACTGGATATCCATGCCAGGAGCGTGCCGAGAAACTTTACAGAAATGACTACTGGCAGGGAGAACACAGAGCGGGTCAGCTCAGCTAAGGCAAGAAAGACCATCCACAGAGGACTCGTAAATCCTGCTTCCAGAGCGCCATCATTGTAGTAGGGCAGGCCGGTCTGGGCGACTGCGCGTCCGTAAACCAGATGAATCCAGGCGTCGTCGAGTGGAAAGCCGGTCGTTGCCGCATCGGTGCCGGGGGAACGATCAGCGAGAAACGCTAGAGTCAAAGCAAGATGAACGATTAGCAAAAGAGAGTAGACGAGCAACCGCTCACGATGCAAGTGTGTTAATATCGAGATCATCGCTGCTTGCATGATAACATCGGCCAGTTGAACGGTCAAGGAGAAGGCAGCGCAGCTTTCGGCTTGAGTTTTGTGAGTGTGATCAATCGCCGAAAACGTCCAATCTATCTATTGACATACGCTTGGGCGCGGTCTACTTTGATTTGGAAGAGCACGACCTTATGAGGCGTGACTAGAACCGAGTCATCAGGCAAGGAAAGGGAAAATGGTCAAAGCAGTTCTTTGTGATATGGACGGCGTCATTGTGTGGGACAACAATCTGGTAGAGGGCGCCAAGACATTCGTTGACAAGCTGCTGAAAGACGGCCATCCGTTCCTGTTTCTTACCAATTATCCGTCGCTGACACCCACCGATCTTCAGCATCGCCTCTCGCTTGCCGGTCTCGTCGTGGCGCCGGAACACTTCTATACTTCGGCAATGGCGACGGCCGCTTTTCTCAAGAGTCAGGCGGCTGGCGACAAGGTTTTTGTCATTGGCGAAGGCGCACTTACGCATGCTCTCTACGAACATGGTTTCACTGTCACCGAGCAGAATCCAGATTATGTTGTCCTTGGCGAAACCCGATCGTACAACTTCGAAATGATTGAGAAAGCCATCCGCCTGATTCGCCACGGCGCGCGCTTTATTGCCACCAATCCTGATGTCTCTGGGCCGTCCGGGTTTCCATCCTGCGGCGCACTGGCGGCGCCAATCGAGCGCGTGACCGGTATCCACCCGTTCTATATCGGTAAGCCAAATCCGTACATGATGCGTGCAGCATTGCGCCAGATCGGCGCTCATTCCGAGAATACAGTGATGATTGGCGACAACATGGAAACCGACATTATCGCCGGCATTCAATCGGGCATGGAGACAATCCTGGTCTTGTCCGGCGTAACTACCGAGCAGGAAATCGCTCACTTCCCCTACCGTCCCACACGCGTCGTCAAGAACGTCGGCGAAATCGACGAGGTCTAACAGCTCTCTTTTCGGACAGCGTCACTTGCCGTCATGCAGGACGTGAAGAAGCTACTTGATTAGCCTGATTGTCAGTGGATAACGGTACGGCGTTCCTTCCGAGGTCTTGACGGAGGCCATGATGATCAGGATGAGATCGGCAAAGGCGATCATGAATAACAGGGGAATTCCAATCAGCACCAGTACCAAAGTGGCTGCAAACAAGGCGTAGATAGACATGCTGATCTGGAAATTGAGCGCTTCCTTACCGTTGACATCCACAAGCGGCATTTGATCTTTTTTGAGAATCCAGAAGACCGTTGGACCAATGATGTTGCCGAAGGGGAAAACAAAACCAACGAGCGCGCTCAAGTGGCATAATGTCGCCCAGAGTTTTTCATCTTTGCTATAGACTGTCGTGTCGCTTTCCATCAGAACCGCCCTTACGCCGTCGGCGCCACGACGTAGACGTATGTCAGTGGTTCTTTGCCAGTGTTGATGACATTGTGCTCGGTCTGTGGGGGATTGTAGGCAACCATGCCGGAACAAATCTTAGTTCTGCCAATTCCAGTCACTTCCAGTTCCCCTTCGCCACTCAAGACGATAATCAGTTCTTCGTGATGCCCCGTCGTATGCCTTCCGCAATCCTTGCCGGGTAGAAGCAGGACCCGACCTGAATGCAACCCTACGCTCTTGCCTTCACCGAGAATTTCGATGTAGTCTTCTGCCGCCGGCAGCGCGAGCACAAATGGCTTAGGATCGCTCATCTATTGGGCAGTTTCCATTCCGCAGGTCAAAGCAAAATCGACTGGCTACTAGTCTTCAATCATTTCCACGTTTGCGCGCGGGACAATCGCTCTTTCACCCGATTCGAACTCGACTTCCAGCACACGTGCTTTTGATTCCGATTCCAGCACCTGCAGCGGAGATGGCAACGCTGTGACCGAACCCAATTTGCCGAAATACGGGGCACGAATCACTCGGATCGGTGAACCGATCTCAAGACCCATGCCGTGTTTGGCGGCAATCCCCTTGCCCGCCTTGATATCGCCGGCAAGCGGAATGATTACTTCGGGACGAATCACACCGGCGCGAATCTGTGTGGCGCCGTTGATACAGGCCATTTGCCCAACTTTGGATTTGAGCAGATCGAACGTCTTTTTTGCCATCATGATTTCGCCGAAACCCTCCGTAAACACGAGCGTTACGCCGAGGTCTTCCGAGCCGGTGATCGCCACGCCGATATCGTAACCGAGGAAATCGCGCAGGTCTTTGTCAGAAAAACCTCCCGCGACAACGCCGCTAGCTCCGACTTTGATCGCTTTTCTAACCGCATCCGCCGTCACAATCGAACCGCCGAGCAG
Organism: Candidatus Zixiibacteriota bacterium; assembly: GCA_026397575.1. GTDB lineage: Bacteria > Zixibacteria > MSB-5A5 > CAIYYT01 > CAIYYT01 > CAIYYT01. Next base: position 3,443 of record JAPLUP010000576.1, on the reverse strand, counting down.
AATTTTGCCTTTGCAGGACTCGTCAATCAGATTGTCGGTCAACGGCGTCCCGTTGTCGGGCACAACGATCTTGATCTCGCCATGTGTTTCGCCGCCGATACCGAAAATGCCCTGTACGAACGAACCCCAGCAGGAGACCGCCACGCCCTCATTGGGAAATATCTCGACAACTTCGCTCTCAAGATAGGCCTTCACCTGTACCGGTACCGGTTGACCGCGTAGCAGCACCTGACCGGTGACGTGCGAGATCGTCTCGATGGAGCCGTCAATTTTGGCTCTGGCTTCCGACTTGAACAAACCGAAGAAGGATTTGCTCATCGCGATCACTTCGTTAGCCTTGACCAAGTCGCCCTCTTTCTTGAGCATGCAAGCTTCAATGTCCTCCGGAGGAACGCCCAGAATATTGGCGACGTTGGTAGTTTCCACCGGGCCGGGAAGGTGCGTGCGCGCGACGACGTCATCCGGATGAACCTGGTCGCCGACTTTGACAATGACGTCTCCCTTGAGCGGGAGGATTCTCTTCTTGGTAATCAGTTCCTTTTCAGAAACTTTCAAACCGGGGGTATAGGTATGTGCCATTTATGTCCTCTACAGTCTTCGGTTCAAGCCTTTCAGCGACAAAGCCCTTCAGATTACATTGACTCGATCAATAGCATCCCCAAGGAATTCCCTTGTCTTCTCAACGCAACGTTTCCGCATGATTTGATAAGAATCATATATCTCGTAGAATCCTTCTAGGAGCAAACCAGCTTGATCAGGTTCATTTGCGACCCAACAATTCTCGGTCATCGAAAGTAGTTCGCCGAACTCCGGTGAATTTCTGTGAATATGTTGGTGCCTGATTCCGACTATTCGTTCCTGAATTTCCGCATTGAATATCTTTGCCAAATCTTCGAAGACTTTGTCTTTATCCTTGTGCTTGCGGAGTAACTTTGCAAACGACGGCGCACTCTCCTTGAAATTCTCTCCCAGATCAAATGCTTCATTGAGGACTTTGCCACACATATTCCAATAGGAATAGAAGAAATCGTGAACTGCCAAGGCAAGTATTTCAGCCTCAAGAGCGTTCGCCAGCCGACCCGACTGCATCCAGTCGAGACAATACCAAATCCTAGATAATTGTCTGTAGACATTCATGAAAGTCTCGGCGAGGTCACTGGCCAGACGAAGGACTTCTTCTTCCTGTGCAACTGTCAGCCGCCCTGACTTACCCAAAGGCGCAAGCAGAATCTCCTCCATCTCCGGGGTATGGCCTGTAACTCGCTTAAATTCGTTCCAATCTGGAAATCGGCGCGTGATTCCTGCCTTCACCAACATCACACCCGCTCCAGCGCCTTAGTCGGATAGATATTCGTTGCGTTCATCCATTCTTTGAGTTTGCGGACACGGATGGCATCGTCAGTTGGTAGGACAAAGGGTCTGCCACGACCGTCAAGAATGATACCAACCACGCCACCGGAAACCGTCGTTTCCATCTTGGCGCCAGGTCCCGCGCCGACATCGAGCCGACCGCCAGGTTCGAGAACGACCTTCGCTTTGAGCGGTAACGCCGTCTTTTCGTCAAAGCCAAGCGGGAAGCATTTCAATTCGCCAAACATCAACTTGCCGTCTTCAACCCGACCATCGGGGAATTCCAGATGATACTTCAGCATCTCCTTGCCTTCCTTGGAGTCGCCCGCCGGCGCCACACAGGTGCCGAGGTGAATAAGGCAGTCCTTGTTGAATACTTCGGTCGCTGCCTGCGGATGCACGGTAGACAACACGCCAAGCTGCGGCATCATAAAGATCGAATCAACCGATAACCTCGTGATTCCTTCCGGCAGGAAGGCGTCGATCATCATCAGAGCCGACTGCTGACGACGCGGCGCATGTGATAGCACGCCACCGGAGCCGATCAGCATGTTGAGAGTCATCATATTGACCAGAGTTCCGCCCGATGCTTTCTGATCGAAGGCATCCGCGATGGTTCGCTGCTGCTGCACTCCCTTGAGTACCGTGGCAAAATTCTTATGCTGGATGAATGCCAGCCGAAGTGCCTCTTTGGCAATCGCCTGCTCGAAAATCAGTTCTTCCATCGACTGCGGAATCGTCGTCGGGCGAATCATCTTGTTCTTGACGCGGTTGCGCAGATCACGCTCTTCCATGTGGAAAGGGACCCAGCGCATAACGTTGGGGAGACCGGCTTCGGCAAACACGTTTGACACCGAGTAGCTCATTCCCAGGTTTGCAGACACGGTACGATTGAACACGCCCTGAAACACGGAAAAGACGTCGGTAGTAGCGCCACCGATATCAACACCGACTACTTCGATGCCTTCGATTTCAGAGATCGTCTTAATGATCAAGCCCACCGCGCCCGGCGTAGGCATGATTGGCGTATCGGTCCAGCCCATCAGTTTGCGATAACCCGGCGCCTGCGCCATTACGTGTTCCAAAAAGAGATCGTGGATTGCTTCACGCGCCGGCAACAGGTTTTCTCTTTCGAGCACGGGGCGCAAGTTGTCGGTTATGATCAAATCAACTTTCTCTTTCAGAGAATCAGAGACAGCCCCACGCGCCTGTATATTTCCGGCATAGATCACCGGCAGTTTGTAGCTTGATCCGAGTCGGGGTCTGGGGTCGGCAGCGGCGATCAACTCGGCGAGTTCAACGACATGGGTCGTCGTGCCGCCGTCAATGCCGCCGGAGAGCAGGATCATGTCGGGGCGCAGATGCCGAATTCTCTCGATCTGCTGGTAGGGTTTACGCTTGTCGTTGGAGGCAATAACGTCCATCACGATCGCTCCCGCACCCAGCGCGGCGCGCTCGGCGGACTCGGCGGTCATGGAACGTACCACTCCGGCGACCATCATTTGCAGACCGCCACCGGCGGATGAAGTGGAGATGTAAATGTCGGTCCCGATTTTCTGGCCGTCCTTGGCGCGCGGGGAGATTATTTTCTCGTTTTCGTCCAAAAGCTTCCTTCCAGAAAGCTCCTCGACCTCGCCGACCGCATTGAGCACCCCCATGGTCACATCCTCGAACGGTGCTTCGACGGTTGTGGGAGCTTCACCGCGCACGATCAATCGGTATTGCCCATCCCGTTTCTCTATCAAAATTGCCTTGGTTGTGGTTGAACCGCAATCGGTTGCCAGAATTACTTCAATATTTTCCGGTTTTATTTCCGCCATGGAACCCTATCCTCGATTCTCTATAGACAACAACTATCCTTTTGAGCCGGCCAGTAGACCCGCTAAATATGAACGTTAAGTATAATCCCCGCATGGGAGAATGTCAACGGCAACCTCCGATATACTCTGATCTGATCCTGTCAAGCGTTTTGTGTAAATTGATAATTAGGCACATCCTGTGTTTGGTTTAAGACATAAGCAACTAAGCCATAGACGATTCTTTCGATGCTTCGGGTGTTGTTGAAAGAGCGCATCGGGATCAAGCGACGATTG
>JAPLUP010000676.1 GCA_026397575.1 Candidatus Zixiibacteriota bacterium | reverse complement strand
ATCAGGTAATTATGTCTACAAGCTGTTCGCGATATCGCCGACGGGAGGATTGCCTGAGAGATTGCCATTGGATCAGGCGGCGACTTTGGCTTATGAACCAAACGGACCGCGGGTAGCGTTCACCCGAGCGATGCTGGCATTTCGCACCTGGAAGAGATATCACGGTGGCTGGGCGGAGGATATCTGGGTGGGTAATTGGCAGACGCGTGAATTCAAGAAGGTTACCACGTACACGGGGAATGATCAGTTCCCGATGTGGATCGGCGACCGGATCTTCTACCTGTCAGACTCAACCGGTCGCGCAAATATCTGGTCGATGAAACCGGACGGGTCGGACCTCCGACAGATCACGACGCATACCGACTATGATATCCGCTGGCCGAGCGCCTCCGGGGACAAAATCGTGTATCAACTCGCGATGGATATCTGGGTGCTTGATCTCAAGAGTGGCAAGACGGCCAAAGTTGATATCACGCTGCCGAGTGATCGTCTGCAGCGACGCACGAAGTTTGTCGACGCCAAAACCAGTATTGATGATTTTGATTTGTCACCTGACGGGAAACGGATGGTGGTGACGGCACGCGGCGAGTTGTTCTCAGTGTCGACCCGAAAAGATGGTCTGACGCGGCGACTGAGTTTCTCGCCGGTGGCGCGAGAGAGGAAGGCATCGTTCTCGCCCGACGGCAAAAATGTGCTCGCGGTTTCGGATGCTGCCGGTGAAGAAGATTTCTGGTCGTATGATGCCACGGGAGCCAAAGCCCCGGTGCAGCTCACGAATTCAAAACAGGGATATCCGTACGATCCGGTCTGGTCACCGGATGGCAAGTGGATTGCTTACTCCGACAACAAGTGTCTGCTCTATCTATTCAATGTCGCGACTAAAACGGCGGCCCCGATCGACAGCGGCGGATCGGAAATCAGACAGTATAGCTGGTCTCCGGACAGCCGGTATCTTGCCTATGCCACTTCGCTTTCCACGGGATATATTTCGTATGGGGCAACAACGGCTGCCGGATACAAAGTCATCAAGGTTTATGACCTGACAACCAAGCAGTCACAAATCGTCACCGAGCCCCTGTTCAACAGCTTTTCACCATCGTGGGATCCGGACGGAAAGCTTCTTTACTTCCTGCAGGACGTCACATTCAATCCGAAGCTCTGTCATGTCGAAGCGCGATTCATTTTCGACGAGTTAGCAAAGCCATTCCTGTTGGTTCTGAAAGCTACTGACAAATCGCCGTTTATCGCGAATGCGGAGGGGAAGGAAGATGAGGAAAGGGATGAGGAAAAGGGGGCCGACAATGAGAAGAAAGACAAAGGCAAGGATAAGGATAAAGGGAAGAAAGAAGATACTGTGAAAGTGCAGATCGATTTTGCGAATATCGTTAGTCGCAAGGTCGGCATCGAGGTTCCGGCCGGTAACTACGGGCAACTGCGGGGGATTAAGGACAAAATCTATTTTCTGTCTTATAAGGATCGCGGCATGATGCCGGATGGACACGTGGAGGAGGGAGAAGGGCCGCATGCGCTTCATTTGTATGACCTGAAGGAGAAGAAAGACACCATCGTAATTGAGGGGATCGCCAGCTACGATATCTCCGATGACAACAGTGTTGTCGTAGTGAAAAAGGAAGATCAGTTCATACGGATGGATGCGGGAGCTACCGAGGCGCCGAAGGAAAAAGACAAGGATGCGATCGTCAATTTCGACGAAGTGACGCTCGAGATCAATCCCCGCAATGAATGGAGGCAGATGTATAACGAGGCGTGGCGGCTGGAGCGGGATTTTTTCTACGATCCGAATATGCATGGAATCGATTGGCTCAAAGTCAGAGAGCAGTATGGTGGTCTGATCGACCGCATTTCCACACGCGATGAATTGAACGACCTCATTGGCGAGACAATCTCTGAGCTATCGGCAGGTCACACCTATGTTTGGGGGGGTGATAAGCGGGCAGCCAAGCCGATACAGGTGGGATTGCTTGGTGCCGATGTCACGGTAGACAAGGTGAGCGGCAAGTATCGGATCACGAGAATACTGGCGCCACATCCGGGAACGCCGGGGCAATGCTCGCCGCTGGCGGAACCGGGAATCGACGTAAAGGTGGGGGACTTCCTGCTGGCCATCGACAACCAGCCGGTGGATGCAAAAGAATACTACTTGAAGTATCTGGTCAATAAGGCCGACAAGCTCGTGCAACTGACGGTTAATGATAAGCCGACGTTGGCCGGCGCCAGGCAGGTGATTGTCAAACCGATGGCATCAGAGGATCAGCTTCGCTACACCGACTGGGTCGAAGGGAGGCGGGCGTATGTGGAGAAAGCATCCGGCGGTAGGATTGGATACGTTTACATGTCAAACATGGATGCCGCCGGCCTGTCGGAGTTTGGTTGGCAGTATCCTCCACAGTTTCAGAGGGAGGGACTAATTCTGGATGTGCGATACAACGGCGGCGGTTTTGTGGCGGAGATGATTCTATCGCATCTGGCTCGCAAAGTATGGGCGTTTGGGCCTCCGGGGAGATACGGTGTGGTATCGCCATTCCCGACGGATGCGTTCTTTGGGTACATGGCGGTCGTCTGCAATATGGAGACCGGCTCGGATGGAGAGACTTTTACGGAGGGAGCAAAAGCGCTCAAGTTAGGACCGGTCATCGGTGAACGGACATGGGGAGGTTGGGTCGGTATCCGCTCCGACAAACCGCTGGCTGACCGAGGAATGGTGACCCTGCCGGAGCAGCCGGGTTGGGGATTAGACGGCAAGTGGATTATCGAGGGTTGGGGATCGATTCCGGATATTGAAGTGATTGAAGATCCGGCATCGATGATGGCGGGCAAGGATCCGCAGTTGGATTATACGATTCAGTATCTCCTAAAGAAGATCGTGGAAGAGCCACGGAAATACCCGGCGCGACCGGCGTTTCCGGACAGGAGTATCAAGTAAAGGTATCAGGTTCGGTTGAACTGGATCGGGACTGTTGAAAAACCTCGGAATTGTCATTGCGAGGAGTCAGGGTGGGAGAGAGAGGGGAGGGGCAATGACGACGAGGCAATCTGCGCGCCTGCATCTGGAGAGCGCAAATCGAGATTGCTTCGTCGTGCTGCATACCCTGCATCACCTCTCCGCACTCCTCGCAATGACACGGTCTGAGCTTTTTCAACAGTCTAGATCAAGCGGGCGCACGGCGTACGCCCGTGCCGAATCTGCTGTCGGGGGTGCTGAAGGCACCAGCGAGTGAAAACGTCAAAGCGCACATAAGAAGCCCGCGCCCCAGAAGGAACGCGGGTGTAAAATTCGGAATGAGACAATGACTTATTGTCCACATTCCTGTTGCCATACGCCACGCATGAAGCCATGGCCTTTGCCACGCATGTGGTCGTTGCCGTTACCATTCCCCGTATCACCGCCATTGTGCCCCGGTACTACGGCTAGCCAGCGACCAGCGAAGTGACCAACGGTTGTCAGCGTGCGATCATAAATTTCACCGCGGAAGCCGCCGCGATCCATCAGGTCCGGGTCGACATCAGGAGCGTATCCCCAGGTTCCCCGCAGAAGTCCACGAAATGCACCGGCGGCAGCGCTATCACCGGGGAGACCGGCGCTAATCCATTTACCAAACAGGACACGTGATCCGTCATCGCGAGCACCGAAGTGACCTTTAACATGACCCCTGAGCAAGCCGTCTTTGGAAATCCATCGTCCCATAAATACGCCGCGCTCATTTTCGATATTATTCCTAATCCATTTGCCGTCGATGTAGCCCTCGCCACAGGCCAGGCGTTCGACCTTGAAGGCATTAATTGAGAATTGATTGGCGCCCACGTCGACAACCTCATTAAGGGAATCAAGATCCGCCATCGCAAAAGTGAGCGTGTAAGGACCGGTGGCAAAGGTCAAGGTGTTGGGAGTGCCGAACGACAACGGTTGCGGATCATAGATGTAGACCAACATGCCATCGAAGTATTCACGCGTATGACTGACCCATTCGAGCAGGGTCGGTGAAGTGCGCGGACGAACGATGTGATCTCCCGCTTCAAAACGAAGTAGCCGAACGGCGACAATCGCTCCGCGCTCCAGCGACAGCGAACCTGACCAGTTGGTGATAACGTTTTCGGTCGAATCGTATTGCAGATGCCCCCAGGCCAGTTCTACCGAATAGATATTGGCACGGTTCGGGCTGGCAAGCGAGTCGACCAATGCCGTTGATCCAGTTGCGTCCTCGGCGTCCATGCCACCCGGCAGGTTCATCAATTCATTATCGCCAAAGGCCGGTGATTCGGCAGTGGGCTTGTAGCCACCGAAACTGTCAGTGAGATTAGTGTCTCCGGTGGTATCCGTTTTGGTGGTGCTATCGCTACAGCCGGCTATCAGCAGCGCCAAGAAAAGGGAGGAGACCAGAAAGATCAGAGTGTTTCTGAGCAGCATGTTTTCTCCTTGTCTTATGTGTCCTTCAGTGTCTATACATTTTACCCCCTTCTTAGACCAAGCGACTCATACATTACTTGTGTTTTTTGTAACCACGTTGCAGCGATTACGAGAAATGCAAGTCCCGCTGTATATTATCGCTTTGCCGTCGGACAGAAAAGAAAATCGAGGTGCGTCGGAGTTTTTCGATATTATATTCAGTATAGAGACAAACGAGAGATTCCGGAGATGCCTTTTCCGAGCATGTTTGAAAAGATCACAAAATCGGCGCGCAAGAAGCAGCCCAAGTTGGAGATGCCGAGAACGGGATTGGAGATCTACTGCGAAGTAATTGCGGCGGTCGCGGTTGCGTTTGTGTTCATCTATCTGTCCGCGACATGGACGACACTGCCGGATAAAGTTCCCACGCATTTCAATTTTGCCGGCACACCAGATCATTGGGGGAGCAAGTACTCATTGTTGCTTCTATTGGGCGTTACCTTTGTGCTTTATCTGGGACTGTCGATTTTGTCGCGGTTCCCACACATCTATAATTATGCGTTTGCAATCACAGACGAAAATCGTCAGCGGCAATTCCTGCTGGCGCGGCAAATGCTGACGGCATTGAAAACTGAGTTGGTTTGTGTGTTTGTTTTCATTACGTGGCAGACAGTCAACGTGGCACGTGGCAGAGCGGGGGATTTGACGGGCTGGTTTATGCCGGTGTTTCTGGTGGTCGTCTTCGGGACGGTGATTGTCTATTTTATCAAAGCATATCGCTCGCGATAGATCGAATCAAGAAGGCGCACACCGTGCGCCATTACTGTTGTTCTTCTTCTGGCGGAGTAGTCGGTTCAATGCCGTGTGCTGAAAGCGCTTTCAAACTGAGGTTGATCCAGTTGTAAATCGAGTCGGCTTCGGCTTGAGACGGCTTGGCATCCCAGTGCATAAAGCGGTACCCAAGCGGGGGCATGTCGCCACCTTTTAGTTCATCATGAATGCTCACCAAATCGTCGGCAACATTGCCGCGTTTGCTAAAGGGAAAGCCGGAAGACATGTTCAGGCGCTTTTGGGCACCGCGGATATCGCTGTCGATCATGCCCCTTATCACCGGCAACTTGTGATACCAAGGAAAACGGGTGCGATCGGTGTGGCAGTCAAAGCAGCCCTTGACGAAGATCGGTTCCAGCGCCGCAAAGCCACGGTTGATCTCGGCATAAAGAGAGTCGTGGCTGGTTGCGGCTGTGTCCGAAAGCGTGAGAGACGAACTGTTGCCTCCGAGTTGAGCGGCGCCGACATTCGAATAGTAAACTGGTAACAAGGTGATCGCTGTTGCCAACGCAAGCGATACGGCGATCAGGAGAATGGGAGATATCAAGCCCCGGGGTCTGTCCGGCATATATCCTCCGTGCGAGTTAAGCGTGGGTAGTTTCATGCACTACAATCCAATACGCAAGCGAGGAGCAAAACGATAGGTGGAGTCGTTCAATCGCATAGCCGGGGCTGAGCTACATCTCTTCACGCATGTCCGATTTTTGAACATTTTGCAGGAATGCGCTAATGTCTCGTCCCAGAGATATCTTGCATAATTAGTTTGAGGGTTTTAGCTTTCTTTTGAAGGAAAGGAAGGAAGCTATGACTCTTGGTCGTCCGATACCGGTGCTGGTGCTCTCGGCGGTTGAGCGGGAGCAATTGATGACTATGGCGGGTTCGCGAAGCCGGCCCCATGCCTTAGGACGACGTGCGAAGATCATCCTCATGGCAGCCGCCGGCCTGAACAATACGACG
>JAPLUP010000368.1 GCA_026397575.1 Candidatus Zixiibacteriota bacterium | reverse complement strand
TTCAACGCCTCCGCATATCCTCGAACCGGAGGCTCGCAAGAAAGTACTGGAGATCACCGATATGTACGTTGATGTCGGCGTCAGGGGCAAGTTCGATGTGAAAAAGAATCTGGGTATTCATATTGGTGACGTGATTGTTCCGGACAGCAAATTCACAATCATGGCGACCAAGGATATGTATCTCGCGAAAGCAATCGATAATCGTTACGGCTGTGCAGCGGCCATTGAAGTGATGTGGCGACTGGAGAAAGTAAAACATCCGAATACGCTGTATTCAGTGGGAAGCGTGCAGGAAGAGGTGGGATGTCGCGGAGCCGGCACCGCGGCCTGGATGATCAATCCTGATATTTGTATCGTGATGGATACTGGTATTGCCAAGGACGTGCCGGGAATCAGCGGAGAACCACCGGAGAAACTTGGCAGCGGTGTCGATATCTGCGTATATGACGGTGGCATGATTCCGAATGTCAGGCTACGCCAGTTTGTGGTGGATGCCGCGGACAAACTCAAGATCAAATATCATTTTTCCAGCGTGGCGCGTGGCACTACCGACGGTAGTCGTATTCATGTGTCGCGCGCCGGAGTGCCGACAATCGCGCTTGGCGTGGAAGTGAGATACATCCACGGTCATAACGCCATCATGTATCGCGGCGACTACGATGCCTCGGTCAAGTTGGTAACGGAACTGGTCAAGAAGCTGGATGCCAAGACGGTAAAGTCGTTTACGCAGAGTTGAATTAGGCAAGCAAAGCGAGAAACTGGTTATGGCGCTGAGATTCTTCAATACTCTGACACGGACACTGGAGGAGTTCACCCCAGTTGAACCCGGTGTGGTGCGCATGTACACGTGCGGACCGACCGTATACGGATTTGCCCACATCGGCAATTTCCGCACCTTCATGTTCGAGGATCTGCTGCGCCGTTATCTCAAGTATCGCGGGTACAAGGTCATTCACGTTATGAATCTCACTGATGTCGATGACAAGACCATCAGAGATTCCAATGCCGAGGGTACGCCGTTGGCCGAATACACGACGAGATACAAGAAAGCGTTCTTCGAGGACTTGGATGTGCTGCACATCGAGCGTGCCGAGCATTATCCCGAGGCGACAACGCACATACCCGAAATGGTCGTGTTGATCAAGAAGCTGCTGGACAAGGGCATTGCCTATCGCTCCGGCAACGACATCTACTTCTCGATCGCCAAGTTTCCGGACTACGGCAAACTGGCGCACATGGATTTGGAGTCATTGCAGGCGGGGGCGTCACAGCGAACAACAAGCGATGAGTACGAAAAGGAACAGGTATCGGATTTCGCGCTCTGGAAGGGTTGGGATGAGACCGATGGCGATGTTTTCTGGGAGACGGAAATCGGCAAGGGCAGACCGGGATGGCATATCGAATGCTCCGCGATGTCGACCAAGTACCTCGGCAATCATTTCGATATCCATACCGGTGGTGTCGACAACATGTTTCCGCATCACGAAAACGAAATTGCGCAATCGGAAGCCGCCAACGATGAGAAGTTCGTCAACTACTGGCTCCATGCGGCGCATTTGATCGTCGAGGGTCGAAAGATGGCGAAGTCGTTCGGCAACTTTTTCACCGTGCGTGATCTACTGGCCAAGGGCTATCCCGCGGTGGCGATTCGCTATTTGCTCTTGTCTACTCATTATCGCGCGTCGCTCAACTTCACTTTCGATGGGCTGGAAGGCGCCAAGAGCGCGATCCAACGCCTGCGTGATTTCTACGAGAACGTGCGGACGGCAGGCAAGGACGGCGTGGCGTCAGGCAAGGCTGATAAGTACGTTGAAAGCGCCAAGTCGCAGTTCATCGAAGGGTTGGATGATGATCTCAACATCTCACCCGCTTTTGCGGCGATATTTGATTTCGTGCGTGACGTCAACCGTCTGATTGCTGACGAAGGCATCTCCAAAGAGGATGCGCAGAAAATGATTGCCGCGATGGATGGCTTCGACACCGTACTGGCCATCCTCAAGAAGGAAGAAGTGTTGTTGGACGCTGAAGTCGAAGCCTTGATCAAAGAACGCAACGATTCCCGGAAAGCACGGAACTTCAAGCGTTCCGATGAAATCCGCGATCAGCTTCTGGCAATGGGCATCGTTCTTGAGGACTCGCCACAAGGAACAGTGTGGAAGAAGAAGCTATAGCTGAGACAAGGATATTGACTTGTTGGGGCGCGGTTTCCACGCCCTTTTTCTTGTGCGGGGATTTCAGGCATCAGGGTGCCTCGTTGCGATTGCCAGTGGGTATCAACTGTGTCTTTGCGGCAAATAGCGGCAATGTTTTTTATTGAACCCTGCACCGCATAGCTGCATATTTACTGACAACAGGCCTGTTTTGCGGAAGGACAAATGAAACTCTTCGACTATATATTTCTCACACGACCGATGCTGATCATTCCGGTCTGGACGATCGCTCTCCTGGGGGCGCGAGCGGCCGAATGGCGTTCGCGCGGCGCCAATCCCTTTACACTCGACCGGTATCCACTCGTCGATTTCTCGCAGGACGACCGACAGATGCTGCTGACATTGGCGATGTCGACGTTACTCGCGGGCGGCATTTTCATTCTCAATCAGATATTCGACGTGGAGTCAGATCGACGTAACAAGAAGCTGTTTCTGATTGCCGACGGCCACGTGTCGCTGACTGAGGCCTGGGTGCTATACATACTGACGACTACGGTGGCCATCGTTGGCGCTTTTTTGGTCAACTGGCAACTGGGGTTCCTGTTCGTGGTTGGCGCGTTTGTGGGCTTGCAGTACTCTCTTCCCTTTTTCAACCTGCGGGAGCATCCCTACAAATCGTTTCGCAATAACATGATCGGACACGGCACTCTGGCGTTCCTGTTTGGTTGGGTACTGACACAGAACTTCAACATTGAAGGCATCATCAAGT
>JAPLUP010000561.1 GCA_026397575.1 Candidatus Zixiibacteriota bacterium | reverse complement strand
GGCCATTACGGCGTCTACAATCTGCGAGACCGTCTGTTGCGTGATCGGGGCTCCGCACCGATGACAGTGTGGGTCGCCGGTTCGAGCGAAGAGTAAACGCAGATAGTCGTAGATTTCGGTAACGGTGCCGACTGTCGAGCGGGGATTCTTGCTTGCGGAGCGTTGCTCAATCGAAATCGCCGGCGAAAGCCCGTCGATAAAATCAACATCGGGCTTTTCCATCAATCCCAAAAATTGCCGCGCGTATGCCGAAAGCGATTCGACATACCGACGTTGTCCTTCGGCGTAAATCGTGTCAAACGCCAGCGACGATTTCCCCGAACCGGACAGACCGGTAATCACCACCAGCCGATCGCGCGGTATGTTGAGATCGATATTTTTCAGGTTGTGTTCGCGTGCCCCTTTGATCCGTATATATCCAGCTGTCATAGTCAACTCCAATTCTAACGCAACCTTGAAATATAGATACGCATCTCAGGCGGCGCAATCACTATTCGGTAAGTTCAGATGGCGCTGAGGAGTAATTTAGAATGGTTTTGCCCGGCCGCCGCCGAACATCAACTTGCCACTCGCAATCGGTTGTAATACAACAGACTCGACAGCATCAAGGCGACGCCGACGGCGATATAGAATGGTGCCAGATGGATCTTGGGAATCCCCGAATGTCGCAGGCCGTAACCCATGGTCATCATGATGATGACGAGGAGGTAGCTGCGAGTGTTCTGAAAAGCGAAGACACAGACCTTGCTCTTCTGAGGAGACTGAGCATAGATGCGGGCAAGGTTCTTGCGAGCGAGATGTGAGAAGGCAAACCGATAGATGAAATACCCACCAACTGCTCCTCCGCAGGCCGGCAATACTGCCGAAGAATCACCTTGAGTCAGCCAGATTGCTGCCACGGCAACAAGCGCCAAACCGACCAGCGACCAAACGATTCCGGCAACCAGAACCAAGGTTTCGCGGCGTGCAGCAGGTGCTTTCATGCAGGACAATATAGCATGACGAGTTCGTCACTTGAAGCTGTTTTTCTGGTCAGGAGACTCGCCTGTACTTAGAACCAAGTATGCTAAATCGAATCCGAGGTAATCCTAATGCCACACAAAACAAAAGGCAGCCAAGGGGCTGCCTTCAAATCTCGAATCTTAGAAAACGCGACTATTTCTGGCGTCTGACAAGGATTCCTACTCCAGCCAAACCCAGACCAAGAAGCATCAGAGTACCCGGTTCTGGTACCAAGTCGTAGCGGACGTTGGCGATCGAAACAAAGCCGCCGTCGTCATGCCAATCGATGTAGGAAGCAGGGCCATACGAAGTATTGTAATAGAGCGTTGTTCCAGTCGTACTGCCAAACGTTGCGGAGGAACCAAGGTAATTGAGTGATGCATCGTATACGTCAACTGTGATATTACGCGGGTCAATAGTCCAGACATCGAGTTCAAAATAGGTCTGGGGGTCAAGAAAGTGCATTCTTCCAACTTGCGCCGGTTGGCCATTCTGTGATATATCACCGTTCGACATACCGAAATCATCGGAAAACGGATCGCGACTATCGATGTAGCGATAAGCATTGCCGAACTCGAGATGGAAATCAGGCTTGTACTGGTCGGTGATGTCAATTTGGCTGGAATTCCCCAGATCAAGAGTGGCATTAGTGAAGTCCATGTTGAACCAGGTAGCATAGGAGCTTCCGGTCGCAAACATCAACATCAGGGCCACTGCCACCAACATTAGTTTGAAGAGTTTTGTCATTTTTTCTCCCAAAAAAGGTTCAGTTAATTTTTCCCGCCTCAAGACTCAAGGCAGACTTACATAACCAACCTATGTTGTATCAATTTACGTGCCAAACTTCCAGATTAGTCTCAACCTATTCATTACAAATTGGTTATCTGCATGAGAAAATGCGGCAAATCAGTGTGGATCATCCTCAAATGTCGGTTATTGCCACATGGACTGCCTCATCCATTTGTTAATTCGGATGACAATGTGCTGGAAATCAACAAGTTAGCTAAATTATCCGGAGTGTTAAGTCTTTCGACACAAATCCAAATTCAACCAACAGATATAGGGTCTGCTGCAAAATGACGACATTGCCACTTTGACGTGGATTCGATGTTCCGAGACATATTGCAAGTCGTTGAGAGACAGCGACTGGGGATGCTTCGTTGGATAGACGCGAAACACGAAATCCCGGAAAGGAGCATTTTGCAACACTCCCATATAGTATGGAATCGTTGTAAAATGGCGGTTTTGCGGGTAAATGGGCATCTGACGGGATTTGGAAGGACTTAGGTTGGGAGATTCTCCGGTTTAGCGGGTTCTTTTTGCGGCTGGTTTTCGGTTTTTCGAGCCTCACTGACCGCCAAAGGGTGATATTGGATAGACCACTCCCTTTAGACTTCAATCAGAGGAATAGGGCCGGACGCGATTTTAGTCAAACGTTTGATGCTGTAAGCGAAGGCTTGCATCAACGCCTGAAACTGATTCTTCGCTGTTCCGCGATAGCGTGCCCTCTGGTTCAACCGGGCGAAGACCCCCGCCAAACGGCATGCGCACCGCACTTAACCAACGATCCTTATCACGATTCTTATCCTTCATATTGTTCTTCAGAATCATCCCCGCATCCGGACAAACCTCCGACATCGCTTGAGAGTCCGAAACATTCGCCGGCGTCACCACCACCTCATTGATCAAACCATGACTCATATCAACTGACAGGTGGCGCTGGTAACCAAACCACAACTTCGCCTTCCCCTTACAACCAAGTTGTTCAGCTTCCGATTCCCTGCCTCGTCCTGCTCCTCGTTCTCCCGATCCGCCAACGCCCGATCACGCGACTCCCACACATTCTCCCGACTCAATAACTGCCAAGAATCCACAAAGGTAAACACCTCACGAATCATAGCCGAGGCCTTCAATGATTCCAGTACACGATTACACTGCTTCGTCATCTCAACGGCCTCCAAGGCGGTTTGTTTATCATTAACTCAGACTACAACTTGGAGGCTTTCTTGTCAGCCTAGAAACAGCGTTGTGAATAATCCGGGTTAGGTTGAACTCTCTCGCTTAGAAATCTCGGTCGATCGGGGATAGATCGTAATTTCGGGAATCTGGACGTGTGCGGCGGCATCGGCGACTTCACCGATCATGCGAGCGACATCACCGGTTTCAATCTGTGTCCAACGTTTGGGATCATCAGGCGCGATCAGCTCGCCTGCGGAATTCATGGCATGAGGATAGATTGACGTAACTCTGAGACCGAATGGTTTTAGTTCCAATCGCAGTGAGTCAGCGAATCCGCGCAGGCCGAATTTGGATGCTGAGTAGGCAGACAGGTTCTTGAGTCCAACCTGGCCGCCAACCGAATTGATGAAAACGATCTGACCCTTGGATTCCTTGAGCAAACCAACCAGTGCCTTTGTGACCAAAAACGCGCCTTTGAGATTGACCGCGAGAATCTTGTCCCATGCTTGCTCATCAAACTCCTCGATAGACCCCATCAGAAAGATGCCGGCATTATTTACCAGCAGATCGAGACGTCCGAATTTTATGCGGCAGGCTTCGGCGAGTTGCCCGGCAGTGGCGGAGAAAGTGATATCGCCGGAGAGGTATTCTACGCGAGTATTGTCCGTCAGCCGCTGATAAACACTGTCCGAGAGTTGTGGCTCTCTGGCGACAAGCAGCAGATCGAAGCCACGCCTCTGCAATTCGATGGCTGTGGATAGCCCCAATCCGTGGGAACCTCCCGTAATCAGTGCAGCTCGATTCATGGTTTGCTTTGGGATGCCTTTTCTGCACGTGATGTCTTCTTGCTGTCCGACTTGACGCGGTCTGCCTTGAGGTTGCGTTCGATCAAAGCATAAGCGTTGTGGTTGTGAATCGATTCCAGATTCTCCGACTCGATGGTGAACCAGTCGATGCGATGATCGCGTGAAAGCTTCTCGGTCACACCACGGACGATGTCTTCGACAAATACCGGATTTTCGTATGCAGTCTCGGTGACGTATTTTTCGTCCTCGCGCTTGAGTAACGAAAAGACTTCGCACGAGCCTTCTTCCTCGACCACGCGAATCAGTTCTTCCAACCAGATGAATTCATTGTAGCGCACGGTGAGAGTCACGAGCGAACGCTGATTGTGCGCGCCATACTTGGAGATTTCCTTTGAGCAAGGACAGACAGAGGTCACCGGAACCCGCACGGTCAGTAGCAAGTCGACTTTGTCATTGCCGTTGAGTGCCGCCGAAATCGTGCAGTTGTAATCAATTAGTCCCAAAGCGCCCGATACCGGCGCTTTCTTTTCGATGAAGTACGGAAATGTCAACTCCAGATGTGCCTTCTCGGCTTTGAGTTTCTTGCGCGCCGTCTGCAGGATTTCTTCGATACGACAGATGTCAATAGCTTTGTCGCGGTAGTCGTTCAGAATCTCAACGAATCGGCTCATGTGCGTGCCTTTGAACTGATGCGGCAAATCGACATAGAAATTGACATCCGCAACCGTCGTCTGCGTTTCGTTTCTTTGATCCTGCACCACGACAGGCAGTTTGAGATTTTTGATGCCAACCTTGTCGATTTTGATATTGCGATGGTCGGGCATGCTCTGTATATCTTTCATTTCGCTAACTCCAATGTGTGCAAATGCCGCCGGAAATTGCTTGGCTCGATCTTACTGATCGCCGTCATCTTGTCACTTCGAAACGATTATTTTCCGATTCCCAGAGAACGATCTTGGTCAGCATCCCACCGACAAAGCGGGCGTCGAGAATCTCCCATATCTTGTTGGCAAGCGTTTCTGTGGTTGGAATCAGACCCAGCAGAAAGTCAACATCAAGATTCAGGTTCTTGTGATCGACGCGCGACACGATCTCGGAATCGATTACGGCCTTCAGGTCCTTGAGACTGATGATCATACCGGTCTCGGGATCAACCGCGCCGGTGACGCTGACCTCAAGCACGTAGTTGTGGCCGTGTCCGTTGGGATTGGCGCACTCACCGAATACGATCAGATTTTTCTCATCGCTAAATTCGGGGTTGAAAAGCCGATGACCGGCACAAAACGTAACGCGCTTGGTAATCGTAGTCTTCATATTTCCTTGCCTTGCCTGACCTCCCCATCGGGTTCGAGCCGTGGCAACCGTATGAGGAAGTGACTTCTGCGGTAATACAACACAAAGAGCAGGTAAAGGTTCATCGCTGTGACGATAAAGACGAGCCCGTACTGTGGCCGCCCCAGCAAGGCGGATACAATCAAAACAAAGATGTGAGTGCCGAAACACAATGGGGATTGCAATACCATGAGCGGCTTGTCTCCGTACCAATCTGACTTGGGGCAGGTGGCGCACCGTTTTAACAGCGTGTTGTCTACCGCTGCCACAAGCCTGTCCTGCCAACTATACACCACAATATACGCGAACCGCAGCAGTGGTAGAAATTGAAGAAAGAGCACTGGATGAAAATCGAAAATACAGCTGCCAATGCCCAAAGAAGATAATGCTGCTGACCTAACGAGTAGGCGTGCAGCCCGATGGCAATCACAACCGAGGTCAACACCAGAAAGTCACCGAGCGAGTCGAGATATCTGCCTATCAGATGCCCCCTGCCGGTCATCCGCGCCAGAGAGCCGTCGCAGGCGTCGAAGACGTCTTTGCCATGCAACAATATGGCGGCAGGAATGAGCTTCCCCTGATAGAACATTATCGCCGAAAGCAGCCCCGAACCTATAGACGCCAAGGTAACCAGTTCGTGTGGGAAACGCAGCCAATACAATAACCGCAGAACGTGGCGGTAGTAGAGGATCCAGATGACGGATATGTTGAAGTACCGCCGCGAGACGGGAATTTTCTCCGCCTTCTCAAGATCAATCATCGGACTGCCATCGCCGGGAATTGCCGTCCAGTATCAGATTGCCGCCGGTGATGGGGGCGGATTCGTCAGAGGCAAGATAGAGGATCTCGCCGGCAACTTGCTCCGGTGTCAAATCGGCTTTGATTCCGGGGGGAGCGGCTTGTTTGAACATCTGTGTGTCAACACCGCTCAATGAGATTTGGTTGACACGGATGTTGCGCTCCTTGTTTTCCAAAGCCAAAATCTCGGTAAGTCCCCAAAGACCGTATTTGCTGATATTGTAGGCGCCAAAACCGGGGAACTTGGTCACGCCAAAACAGCCTGACAAAGAAGATACATTAACGATTGTCCCCCAGCGCTTCTTGTCCATCATTGGCATAGCTTTCTGACAAAGGTAGTAGGGCGCGAGCAGATTTATGTCGAGCAAGTGCTGGAACCGGTCAATGGGAAACTCACTGGAACGTCCGGAAGCAAAAACAGAGGCGTTGTTGATGAGGATATCGACTGTCATGCCGCTTTCGTCTATCAATTCGAAAAGCCGGTCAATTTGCCGGAGGTCGGCCAGATCAGTCGGGACAGACAGAACACGAACAGCACTGTTGATGGTTTTGCAGAGCGCAGCCGTCTCGTCCAGTTGCAGAGCCGTGCGAGCAATCAGGATGAGATCGGCTCCCTGCTCGGAGAACATTATGGCCGTCGTGCGACCGATTCCGCGTCCCGCGCCGGTTATCAATGCGGTCTTGCCAAACAGCCTTTTCACACGTATCATACGTATCTCCTTCGCCCAAAAATAGGGCAAAGGGTGAAACGAGGCAACAAAGGTTCAGGTCGCTTTCTTCGTGGTTCGCAGAATAGTATCTCTGCATTCCGGGAAAGCGACAAACCAGACTATGTAAATCTACTGTCGTTGCAAACCGAGATGTCGAGTCATCATGTCATAAAACAGAATGCAAACCCTGTCGATGATTCTGGCACGAACAACGACAAGCGTTATTGAGGTTGAGAATGGCTAAAGTAAACGACGTCCTGGAAGCGATCGGCAATACGCCGCTGATACAGTTAAAACGCATGGTACCGGCAGGTGCAGCCGAGGTTTATGCTAAACTTGAATTTCTGAACCCGGGCGGATCGATCAAAGATCGCATGGCGAAATTCATCATCGAGGATGCCGAGCGACGCGGCGAGTTGAAGCCGGGCGGCACAATCGTGGAGAATACATCGGGCAACACCGGAGTTGGTGTGGCGATCGTGGCCGCGGTGAAGGGCTACAAGACGATTTTCACGATACCGGACAAGATGTCTGATGAGAAAATCAACCTGCTCAAAGCCTTTGGCGCCAAAGTGGTTGTCACCAAGACCAATGTCCCCGCCGACAGCCCGGAATCATACTACGAAACCGCCAAGCGAATTCACCGCGAGACACCGGGATCGTTCTACCTAAATCAGTATCACAATCCCAAAAATATCGAGGCGCACTATAAGCTGACCGGGCCGGAAATTTGGGAAGATATGGAAGGACGCATTGACTACTTTGTCGCCGGCATCGGCACCGGCGGGACGTTGTCGGGCGCGGGTCGATATCTGAAGGAGAAAGATCCGAAGATCCAAATCGTCGCTGTCGATCCATACGGGTCGGTCTTTTATGACTACTTCAAGACCGGCAAGCCGGGATTACCGGAGGTGTACAAGGTTGAAGGTATCGGCGAAGACATGATCACGCAGGCGATGGATTTCTCGATTGTTGATGACATGATTCAAGTCACCGACAAAGACTGCTTTCTCACAGCGCGCGAACTCACTACCAAGGAAGGGATGTTTGCCGGAGGGTCCTCGGGCGCAGCCGTCTGGGGCGCACTGCAAGTGGCCAAGAAGGCGGGGCCGGGCAAGCGGATAGTTGTGGTTCTTCCCGACAGCGGCACACGTTATTTGTCCAAGCTCTTTTCGGATGAATGGATGCGCGATTGGGGATTCCTTGACGATCGCCCCGATCTGGGAAGCGTACAGCAGATGTTGAATCGCAAAGGCCACGCGCCGATCTTCAGCGCGGCAGCAGGCGATTCAATGCTGGCCGTTATCGACAAAATGAAGCAACATGACATTTCGCAACTGCCGGTGCTGGAGAATGATGAGTTGGTCGGTCTGATTCGCGAGTCTGATCTGCTGGCCATGTTGGTCTCCGGCAAGCACTCGTCCTCCAACCCGATCCGCGAAGCGATCGAAACCGACTATCATACGATAAGCTTACAGACGCCGGTAAGTCGGTTAGCCGAGATGTTTTCCAAGGGTAATTGCGACGTGGTTTTCGCCGTTGACAATAAGAAACTGGTCGGTATCCTGACCAAGATAGATTTGATCGATTATTTAGCAGGAGCACAGAGTTGAAGAAGTACAATCCCGCCGAATACGAGTTTGAGACTAATGCCATTCATGCCGGTCAAGACCCTGACCCGTCCACCGGCGCGATCACTTTTCCGATCTATCAGACTTCCACCTATGTTCAGGAAGCCGTCGGCAAACACAAGGGCTACGAGTATTCACGCACATCCAACCCGACCCGCTGCGCTCTTGAGGCCTGTTTGG
>JAPLUP010000541.1 GCA_026397575.1 Candidatus Zixiibacteriota bacterium | reverse complement strand
AATTTCGTTAAACTGTTCACATGTTCAAGTTTGAAGAAACCCGCTGGGGCAGAAGCGAGGTAACGCAAATGGGAATCAAACGCAGAGACTTCTTCAAGATGGCTGCTATCGGATCGGTGACGATTCGGGGCAGCAAGTCATTGGCCGGCGAAGAGGGCCCAGCGCTCGACTTTGCTCAGGCGCTCGGAGTGCTTGTGGACGCCGTAGTGTGTATCGGCTGTCGCAAATGTGAGTGGGCATGCAACAATGAGCACAAGTTGTCGACTCGGACTCTGGCCGAGTTTGAGGACAAATCGGTTTTTGCATTTAAGGTGCAGTGCATGCACTGTAACAATCCGGCGTGCGTTTCGGCATGCATCGTTGGTGCGTTGCGGAAGAACAAGATTGGTTCGGTTGATTATGACGCTTGGAAATGTATCGGCTGCCGCTATTGTATGGTGGCGTGTCCCTTCCAGATTCCGGCCTATGAATATCACGAAGCACTCGCACCGCGTGTGCGCAAATGCACCTTTTGCGAACCCCGTCTGGTTGAGGGCAAGAAACCGGCCTGCGTGGCGCTCTGTCCAAACGAGGCGCTGACCTTCGGTACGCGACAGGAGTTGCTTGATGTAGCCAAGGAACGAATCAAGCTCAATCCGGAAAAGTATTTTGATCATGTCTACGGCGAGACTGAGATTGGCGGTACCAGTTGGATGTATCTGGCGCCGACGGATTTCGTTAACACCGAACTGCCCAAACTACAAACTGCGGCGATTCCGAACCTGACTGAGACTATCCAGCACGGCGTATTCAAGTCGTTTGTGCCGCCGCTGGCTCTCTACGGTCTGTTAGGATTGGTAATGCACTCTTTGCGCGAAGGCAAGGATGAAGAGGAGAAGCACGATGAGCGTGATTGAGACTCCGGCACCGGTCAAAACCAGATTTTTCACGCAGGGAACGGCGATTGTCGCCGCGATCGCGAGTCTCGGTATATTCGCTTACGTCTATAGACTCATTTACGGATTGGGGGCAGCAACCAATTTGGACAATCAGTATCCATGGGGCATCTGGATTGCGATTGATGTAGCATCCGGCGTGGCGTTGGCTGCCGGCGGGTTCACTTCCGCCGCCCTGGCCGACATTTTTCATAAAGAAGAATATCACGTGATCGTTCGGCCAGCGCTGCTGACGGCGCTGCTTGGCTACACCTTCGTTGTAATCGGTCTGTTGGCCGATTTGGGTCGCTACTACAACGTCTGGCATCCAATGCTACCGAGCATGTGGCAGGGAAACTCGGTGTTATTCGAAGTCGGTATGTGCGTCATGGTATATTTGGCGGTGCTTTATATCGAGTTTCTGCCGATCGTCGCCGAGCGCTTTATCGGTCGGGTCCATCTTCCGGGGCCGTTATCGATTTTCAATCGCATCGTTGATTCATGGTTGCAAGTCTGCCAGCAATATCTCAAGCGTTTCATCTCGCTCTTTATCATCGCGGGGGTGGTGCTGTCGTGTCTACACCAATCTTCATTGGGCACGTTGATGGTTATTGCGCCGACCAAGATGCACCCGCTCTGGTACACGCCAATCTCGCCGCTGTTGTTCCTGTTGTCGGCGATCGCGGTCGGCTTCCCAATGGTAATCTTCGAGTCCATTCTGTCATCAAGATCCTTCAAGTTGGCTCCGGAGAGAAAGGTGCTGTCATCGATAGCCCGCTATACGCCGGTGCTGCTCGGTGTCTATCTGGCGATGAAGATCGGCGATTTGACGCTGCGAAATGCCTGGCCATATGTTTTTGAAGGAAGTCTCCAGTCGTTTATGTACATAATCGAACTCGGGGTGGGAGTCGTGACGCCGATGGTTCTGCTGTCGATGCCGCGTGTCCGCCGTTCAATCTCCGGATTGTTTACGGCGGCGGCGATGGTGATCGGCGGCGTGGCCCTGAACCGAATCAATGTGTTCTTGATTGCCTACAAACCGCTCTATGCCGAGAAGACGTATTTCCCGTCGGTCTTCGAGATTGCCGTGACGTTAGGTCTGATCGCGACGTTAGTGCTGGTTTACCGTTTCCTTGTGATGACTTTTCCGGTCATCACCGCACCACATGAAGTAAAGCAGGCCGAGCGCCTGGAAGTCGCCAGCGTCAATCTCGGTATGAAGCGGGTGAAATGAAATGCTAATCAACCGTTCAGGACTGATTCTTATACTCGTGGCACTGTTGTCGCTGACAGTGACCCTCGTGGTTTACGGACAGAATAACACTTCCAGTCTCATGCCGAAAGTCGACTGCGCACAATGTCACACGTGCGACGTGCCGACTTTTCGAGAACCGTGTCTGAAGTCATGTCCGCGGACCGAGATGGTTCATCAACAGAGCAAACACCAACTGGTCGATGCGCCCGACTCGATGTTGTTAGACGAGCTGATCGATTTATATCAGCCGGTTCACTTCAATCACAAGGTACACGCTTCGATGTCGCAGATGAATCTGGATTGTGGCACCTGCCATCACTACAGTCCACCGGGACAAGTGGCGCCGTGCAAGGATTGCCACAATGCCACCGGGGAATCCACAGATATGCGCAAGCCGAACCTTAAGGGCGCTTACCATCGGCAGTGTCTGGCCTGCCACCGCGAGTGGAGCCATGATACGAAATGCGTAGTTTGCCACGCTCCGAAAGAGGGAGGAGCGATGGCGACCCTCATGAAAGATCCGACCGATATCATCGGTACGTCGCATCCGGTGATCACGGTGCCGATGAAAAAAGTCTACACAACACCCTATAAGATTGGACCGGTCGTGACGTTCCAGCACAAAGAACATATAGATGTTTTCGGGTTCAAATGCGTTAACTGTCACAAGCAAGAGAACTGCGGCAACTGCCATGACATTCAAAAAACGTCGCCGGTGATCAAGACACAGGAGCAGGTGCACGCAATCTGCAACGATTGCCACAGAGCCGACCAGTGCCGCAAGTGCCACGATACCAAGGAGCGCCCGGGGTTTACGCACAACAAAACCGGATGGCCGCTCAACCCATACCATAATAAACTTGATTGCTGGGCCTGCCATCCGACCGGCAAGCGAATCTCCAAACTCAGCCCCATGTGCGCGAGCTGCCATGCCGGCTGGAATCAGGAAAACTTCCGACACGCCGTCGTGGGGCTGCAGCTTGACGAAGTGCATTCGCAGCTTGACTGCACCGACTGTCATGCCGATCGCAAGTATAACGAAGATCCCAAGTGCAGTGACTGCCACGATGACGGTCGCACCGCCGACAAGGCGCCGCCGGGAATGAAGGTGAAATCCACAAGCGGCAAGAAGAAATAGCGATCAGATCGCTTCGAAGGGCTGCAAGCCGTATTTGGGTGGAGGCTTCTTTTTGAGTGTCGCGGCGGCGTTTCAACTTACAACTACTAATTGCGGATCGTCAGCTTGACTTCCGCGGAACGGCCCTCATCGTCGGTACAGACGAGCGTGAAGTTGCCGGGTGTCTGTGTGATGAAGACTCTCTCCCTGGGGCTGCCGGAGTAAACGAGGCGTCGATTCATAAACCAGTAGATGTTCTTGGTCTTGTTCGAGACGGAAGCATCCAGCAGAATCTTCTGATATCGCAGCTCGACCTCCGGGCGGATGACGTACTCGCTGTTTGGTGATGGAGACACGATTACCGGGCCGGAACCGGCTGCGAGTTGTGGACACTGGGCGAAATGCTCGGGAATCGGATCAATCGCGCAACCGTTGCGCTCCATCCAGGTTGCGATTTCAACCGGCCAGTTGACGATGATCTTCTCGTCATAGTCGCGCCCGCTACGACAGTGGCTGCAGAGTCGTTTGCCGGACTTTTTGTCGACCATGATCATCTCGTGCATCGCGCATTGCTGGTTTGGCGACACGCCGGGAATGTAGATTTCGTCAGTGATGGCAGAGCAGTAAGGCGAAACGGGCAGTCCACTAACGGCACAGACTTGTCGTCGCGCTACGGAGTT
>JAPLUP010000649.1 GCA_026397575.1 Candidatus Zixiibacteriota bacterium | reverse complement strand
TTCATTCCTTCCTGGCCGGCATAATAGTGCGCCAATGGATCGGCGATTACGCGCTGTTCTTTGGGGAGAGACAGTTCAAATGCTTTTGCTCCAGCCGACCAACGTGCGAATAGGAAGCCGCAAGGCTTCTCAATCGTTTTGCTGTATACTTGCTGCATGGTTCGTTCCTCTTTCTTAGTATTTTCTGTCAAAGACGGGTTTGAGCACGCCAACACCGAGCAGTAATGGATTCACGAACAACTGCACACTGATGGCGGTGAACATAATCCAGTAGATTACCGGCGGCGCCTGATCGAGCATCAAGAAGACCGGGATGAAAAACAACGTCGTGAGATAGTTGATGATGCTCTTGTAGCCCGGTTTCCTGTGCGTGGTCACAAGGCAGTTGATCGGGTATCTCACGGGTGAGATTGTCAGTAGAATCAGTGTCGCCGTGTAAAGCGTCGGATAGATCGGTGGCAGTTTCAGAAAGTAGAAGATAAACACCGAGAAGAAAATCGGCGGCGCACCAACCGAGTAGCCGTTGTGAAGAAACGCTTCTTTGCGGGAGTATTTCCAAGAGGCAGCGGCGGCAGCGAAGGCCACTAAATAGGAACCGAAACCTTCGACAAAGAGGCCGGTCTTCCAGAAAAGCATCATCGGCACGAAGGTGAGACCGACGAGATCGGTGATAATGTCGAGCACTTCGCCCGACGTGCCGGGGAATTTCTCTTTGACCTTGAACTTGCGCGCCATAGTGCCGTCAAGCCGATCCACCAAGAGAACCAACAGACTAAAGCGTGCAGCCGCGACATAGTTGCCGCTCAGAATTGACATCATCGCCGATGCGGCGAAACCCAACCCGATCAGAGTCAGGATGTGCGGTGCATAATAGAGATACTTTTTCACGTCGTTACTCCTTTCAGATTCCCAGTAATCGTCCCAGCCAGTAAGCCACTGGAGCGGCGACGATCAGACTATCAAAGCGATCAAAGACGCCTCCGTGTCCCGGAAGGAGACCGGAGAAATCTTTTATGATGAGAGTTCGTTTTATCAGCGAGAAAAGCAGATCACCAATGGTGGCGGCGGAAGCGATGGCACACCCCAAACAAGCAGCCTGGATCTCGGTTAGGCCATGAATCAGGGGCGCCAGCGCCACCGCGCTTGCCGCTGTTGTTAGAGAGCCACCTATCAGACCTTCGATGGTCTTGCCCGGACTCAGACGCGGGCAGAGTTTATGGCGACCGAGCAATCTCCCCCATAGTTGCGCGAAGCTGTCGTTGATTGAGACGAGCAGGAAGACGAACGCGAACGAGGAAAACCAATCGCCCCGCCACGCGAGCAACAAGTGTCCGAGAGATAATTTGACCAAAAGACCGGCCGGCAGCGCGATCAGCGTCGGATTTATGAACCCACACGGCAGCTTGCGTTTCAACTCAAGGGAGCCAATGACCGTAATGACCAGCAGGATTGCCGCCAGCAGCCAGCGGCTAATGTATGCCGCCAACAGCATGCTTACGATGATTGCAGCATAGACGCC
>JAPLUP010000445.1 GCA_026397575.1 Candidatus Zixiibacteriota bacterium | reverse complement strand
GGTCCGGCAGAGCCCACTCGTGATGACCGGTTGAGCAAGGATCCATCGGCAGGGACACCCATTGGTCCAATCCGTCTTCGGCAGCCTGGTGCGAGCCCATCATGTCCAGCGCCGCAAGGATCAGATAGGTTTCGGCCCCGAGAATACCGTAGGGATAGTCGTTAAACCATAACCGACCATTCTTCGGATTCTTTTGGCAATGCCGGAGAAGATGCCAGACCCCCAAGTTCCATTGGGCCGTCAAGTGTTCCGACGGGACCTGTACCTGCATCGGGGGTTCGAATCCATTCGGGGGCGGGGGGTGAGGTGGCAGGTTGACGCCGCGCATCGTGGTGACAGCTCCCTCCCATGTCTGTTCTTCATGTGCACGAGTCTGCTGGCGGACGGTACTCAGTTTCCTGGCCTGGAGTACCGTGATGAACTCCCGGGCGCTGGCGGCCTGCGAGGCCAGCTCGAAGGGAGGTTGCGAGGGGATCACCTGCTGAGGGACCCTTGATTGTTCAGTATAAAAAAGCCATACATCGGCATGACCCTGGCCGTCGACATGGGGGTTGCCCGCCAAGAGTGTACTGATCACCTCCTGTGTCAGATTCCAGACCCGCTCGCGTCCACCCACCTCAGTGATGACCAGTTCGATGAGGGTTGTATCGCACTGATGTGCGCCTTTCGGGCCGACGACCAAGGAAATCATGTCGCCCGATTCCACGATTACTTCACCTAAGGCCTTCGCTTCGGCCTCGGTAGGGATCGTCTGCGCCCCGCTTCCGTCCGTGATGCCATGGGCCAGATGCTGTCGTTGGGTCTTGGTCTCGTGCGCAATCCACCATTCGATTCCATTGCCCCCCCTTTGACCATGAGCCACACGGGCATTGACTCTCACAAGTCCCGCGATGGGACTGCGCCAACCAGCGGCCACACTATGAGCAGGACCTGGATGCATGGCCAAGCTCCTGGCTGGGAAGGTGATACCTTGCACGGAAACCGGCTCGCCGGCCGGATTGCCGCCAAACCAAGGCGTGCTGTCACTCCCCCATCCCTGCAGCTCAGCGCTGCCAGCGATAGCACTCATTTTACCTGCTAGCAGTATCCGCGGGACTCGCAGGTCCTGAGCTGGTTTGGCAGGGGGTGGTGCCAGTGGCGTTGTCCTACGGACAAAGAATCCGTACTCGGGTGCCAGGATGGGTCCGTTCTCGAGGTCTGCCGCCAGGAACGAGAAGTTACCGGCCTTAGTCCACAAGGTTACAATGGTGCGCGCAACATCATCCGGCTGGCTGGTGAATGGCTGCATCCGTCGCCATTTTGCCGTACCGATGTATAGTAAGCTGGCTCTCAAGCCCCGGCGGGCGGGACCATTACCAACAGAACGCCACGAACTCGAGTCGGTAACCGTGGTACCAACATCCCCGTCCAGGGGACCAAGCCCGTCCACCTTCCCATCATATGTTTCGACCCGTCCGCTGTAATCCTTGTCTATGGCAGTCGGGTCGAACCCCCATTCAATTTCTAAGTCCATCTTCTTCCAGAGGTCCGCCACGAACACCTTCACCGCAGGCACGTCGTATTCCGAGGCACTCCTGACGCCGACAACACTGACAACTATGCCGCAGGTCTCTGTGGGCAGGTCGTAGAGATAGGTTCTTCCGTCGTTCGATAGAGTTGCGTTGATGGGTTTTGGCACTGCATATAGGTTGTTCCACCAAGAACTAGAGTTGCCTTTGTTCTCCAAGGTCGTGATTGCCACTTCGTCCGGTGCAGGCCGTCGTTTGAGGTCGGCCGACCATGTCAACTCGATTTGTTGCACCGGGCGGATTTCCTCCCACAACAAGCCGCACAAGACCTGTTTGATCGCGGGAGCATTCATATCCACGGGTTTGTTCATCGCCTGGTGGGCATACCACATTAGGGCCAGCCAACTCTCAGGTGGGTTATCCTCGGCCTTCCAATCGGCACGATATCGATAGGCACTCGGCGCTATATCGGCCGATGTACCAACCGACGAGCCGAAGTCTTGAGGCAATGAGAGTGCTATGGCAGGCCTCTCCAGCACGATTGGGAAAGCGGCTGCAACATTAACGGGGACGAACATGCTGCCGGCCATCAAGCTCAGGGCCAAAAAGGCAGCGTGCCAAATGATAAATTGAAGTTTCATAGTTTTTGCCGTCTGTTTCATTCAAACCAGCTCCACTGTAAGGTATCCACAACGAGCTAAAATATCGCTCTATCGAGTGATGGCGACATGCTGCCAGCTCGTCAATCATGCCGCAGGGAAACCATAATTTCCTTACCACAAAGTCATAAGTAATACAGGAGATACTACACTCGATCCGGTGGGGAGTAAATATTATTTGCGTATAAGTTCTTTGACAACATAGAGTTAAACAATGCTCGGACGAAAGGATTTGCTCGGAAGAAAGTTAAGAGGGTTACGATCTTTCGGCTAGTTCTCCGCAGAATCGTTCAAGATGCCGGCGGCGGACTTGTTTCTGAACGCCGCGTCGCCCACTCCCGATCGCTCGTTCGCGAAGAATCAGGCCTATGTGATGGTCGCCGTGCTGGATGAGAAAAGGAGCGTTATTCCGGGATTCGAGGTGGAGAAATGCCTCAAGGCCAGATTCTTTTTGATTCCTACCTGCTATTTGAGATATAATTGAAGTGTCGGTAATGCTCAGGGTGCCGGCCATGGACAGCACATTGAGCAACCGGCCATAGACGGTGGGCTGGGGTTATTTCCTCTCTCCTCTCTCTCCCTCCGCTCCCCGGCCCAGCCGTCCTTTATCAACTCAGTTGAGTCTCAAACACAAACTGTTTGATTCAAGACAATCCTTCCCGTACACTAATCCATGAATTTGACGTAGTTTGGCTTGGGGACGCGCTGATGGCAACAGTCAAAAAGAAAGACCTCGTTGACCGAATAGCAGAATCAACGAACACTACCCGGTCCACAGTAAAGAGCATGGTCCAGTGCTTTCTCGATGAAATCATCGCCGACCCCGCCAAGAATAACCGCTTGGAATTTCGTGACTTTGGTGTCTTTGAGGCCAGAGAGTGCGCCGCGAGAACAGCACAAAATCCAAAGACCCTGGAGCCAGTCTGCGTACCGGCAAAGAAAACAGTGAAATTCAAACCAGGCCGACTTATGGTTCAGGGGGTTAATGGCTGGCGCCGCAACCAGTAGCTGGCCTGCCGCGTTATTCTTCTGCTCCCAATGTCTTCAGGCAAGGATATGGGAGATGACTCATAACGCAAGCATGCTTGTATTCGGAGACCAATTATGAAAAAAATACCAGTTGTTCTTGGCATACTCGTGACCTATGCGTCGGCAGGCTTTGCGCAACAGGATCCTATCATAATCGAGAATGCCCACGTGCGCTACAGTATATCTGCCGAGGGAAAGAACCTCGCATTTGTGGACCGCGCCACAGGAGTTGACTATCTGAATCGCGATACATCATCGGTCTGTGCGTCGGTGCGGCGTAATGGGGTAGAATATCCTGCAACTTCAGTCTTGTTGGCCAACGGTCGGTTGACCATTGAGTTCGACAAGGCAAATGCGAAAGCAGTTCTTCGTGTCGAATCTCGATACTCATACATTCACCTGGCCGTTGAGTCCGTCAGCGGCGGTGATGTCGAATCGCTCGTCTTCTTGAACGTCCCACTTACTTTGCTTGGTCGTCCCAACGAGCCATTCGGTTCGTGCGCTTTATCTCTCAACCTGACCACCCAGGTGAACCAACTGCCAGTACTTCAGACCGGCCTGCAAGCGTCATGCTACGCCAAGTTCGGTATGGAAGGAGCCAAGGTTGCAATTGTGGCGATGCCGATGGAGAAGATGTTGCCGGCTCTCAAGCAAGTATTGACCGATACTGATGAGATGCCCCGCTGCACGGTGGCCGGGCCGTGGGCGCATGATATACCCTTCAATCACGGCTCGTATCTGTTCAACTTCGGCTCAGTCACGGATTCAAATGTGGACGAATGGATAGCGATGGCCAAGAAACTCGGCGTGACCCAAATCGACCATCATGGCGGAAGCACATTCTTCCGGTTCGGCGATTTCACCCTGAATCCCGAAAAATGGCCCGAGGGATGGGATGCTTACCGTGGCATCGTTAAACGCCTTCACGATGCTGGAATCGGGTCCATCTTCCACACATACGCCTTTTTTATCGACAAACAATCAAAGTATGTCAGTCCGGTTCCGGACAAACGGCTTGACGCCTTTCGAGCCTTCACTCTCGCTGAAGACATCAATGCCGATGCAGGAGAAATCGCTGTCAACGAGTCCACGCAAGGCATGAGCACGGTTACCGGGTTTTTCGAGCACAACAGCGTCATACTCCATATTGACGATGAACTCGTTACCTTCGGGGTTGTGAGTCAGGAACCTCCGTGGCGCTTCACAAAGGTCCAGCGCGGCGCCTTTGGAACAAAGGCAGCTTCACATCAAAAAGGGGCGAAAGCCCGCCATCTTAAGGAGTGCTTCGGCCTTCTCGTGCCGAATCCGGAATCCTCCCTCTTCGAAGAGATCGCGAAGAACCACGCCGAGATCGTGAACTCGTGCAACTTCGACGGCATCTACCTCGATGCTATCGACGGCAGCAGCATTCTGCGTGGGTCGGACGAGTGCTGGTACTGGGCGGACAAATTCGTCTTTGAAATCCAGAAGCATCTCAAGAAACCGGTGGGTATGGAGATGAGCGCCATGTGGCACCATTTCTGGCAGTTTCGTACTCGCTGGCAGGCATGGGACTACCCACAGCGGGGACACAAACGCTTTATCGACATACACGCGGCCTCTGTGAACGAAGGGCTGCTATTGCCTTTGCATCTTGGCTGGTGGAATTTCCAGCACTTCAATCCACCGCAGGTCGAGCCAACCTATCCCGATGTGATCGAATATCTCGGCGCCAAGCTAATCGGTTGGGATGCGGGCATTTCCCTTACAGGGGCGATAGACCGTACTCGTCTCGATGAGATTCCCCTTTTTCGGCGAGCGGTAGATGTGCTCCGCACATGTGAGGAGCTCCGGCGAGCGAAAGCCTTCGATGAGACAGTCAAAGCGAAATTACGTGAGCCTGGAAAAGAATTCTCGCTGTTTCGCGATGACGGCGGAAAGTGGCGATTCCGCCCGGCTCATTATGACTCGCATACAGCCTCGTGTTCGGAGTCCTGGAGCCTTTCATGGACGGCGAGAAACCCCTTCGGCGACCAACCCGTGAAGTTTCGCCTTGAAGCCCTCATGTCCGCAGCTTCGTATGATGATGCGAACAACATAGTCTTGGCTGATCTTTCAGACCCGAACCAGTTTGCAGGAGCACCGCATACGGCCAACGGAGTAACAGCGGTATTGGCCAAGACACCGAATGGGCCGCAGCAGGCGGGCATATTCACTGCGACAAGTTCAGGCAAGGTTCCCCGCAACGCCGCGTGGGCCAGACTGGACCGTACATTCGCACCCAATCTCAATCTGAAGGAGCATCAGGCAATAGGCGTTTGGATTGAGGGAGACGGCAAAGGGCAGATCATAGCCATCCGCCTCGAGAGTCCCCGCCATATCTCCTATGGTGCGGTTGCGGATCGCTACATCGATGTTGACTTCACGGGTCGGCGACTGTTTACACTCGTCGAAACAGAATCAGCCCGCTGGAGCGACTACGTGTGGAACGACGGCAAATGGCTCTACAACGTTTACCGCGAGACGATTGACTTCGGCACGGTTGAATCCATCAGCATCTGGTACAACAATCTGCCGAATGGCCAAAAGGCAGAGTGTATCATCGGCCCCAT
The DNA here is from genome assembly GCA_026397575.1 of Candidatus Zixiibacteriota bacterium. Taxonomy (GTDB): domain Bacteria; phylum Zixibacteria; class MSB-5A5; order CAIYYT01; family CAIYYT01; genus CAIYYT01. Next base: position 587 of record JAPLUP010000445.1, on the reverse strand, counting down.
CAAAGCAATGCCGATGGTTGCCTGTACGGTGAAGAATCCCACAATAATAGTCACCGGCAAGACAATAGTCCTGCCGGTGGAGATGCCGTCGGGCAGTTACCTGGAATTCAGCGGAGACAATGACTGCGTGCTCTACGGGTCGAAAGGTGAGGTGCTCACCAAAGTGACGCCGGATGGGGCTATTCCTGTCCTCTCAGCCGGCGAGAATCAGATACGGTTTTCGTGCAGCGCAGCAGAGGGACCGGCCCCACGTGTGAAACTCACGGTAGTTTCACATGGCGAACCTCTTTAAGAACATCCCATCAAATGGTCAAGTGGCCGCGAGACGCCCAGACTTGAGTGCGAGCCGGCAGCACTTTTGAGAACATTATCATGTGAAATAATCAAATAAAGTCCTCTATAACGCAGAGGGTGTGTGTTTTAGTGGATTATTTGGTATGTTTAAGTGCTTATGAATCAAGCACTTACAAGACGCAAAAAATGAAGCGTCGTAACACCTTGAAATTATGAGACTTACGATTTTGCCCTGCATCATTCTTTGGGAGCAGGAGGCCGCTGGTTCGACTCCAGTCACCCCGATTTCATAT
>JAPLUP010000062.1 GCA_026397575.1 Candidatus Zixiibacteriota bacterium | reverse complement strand
CGTACTGAGACCTGCCGACGTCACCGAATTAGACTACATCCTCGGAGGGCAGCACAAGGAAAATTTCCCGAGCGACGGTAAGACCGCCGAGCCCGGAGTCGAAGATGCCAATGGGACTATTGCGATCCGGCACTTGTTTTGTCCTTTTCATAACGATCGGCAAATCTGACGATCGCGTTGTAGATCGCCTCGGCGGCCGCCTGACGGAAATCCTCTTGGGCGAGCAGACGACTTTCGACCTTGTTAGAGATGAACGCGACTTCCACCAGCGCGGACGGCATCTGCACTTTGTTGAGTACTATAAAACCGGCCTGATCGATACCGCGCGACTTGACATTCAGGCCGTTTGCCAACTCCTGCTGGATACTTTCCGCCAACTGACGGGACTGATTGAGATATTCTGTCTGCAACACGTCCATGATGATAAAGTCGAGATCCTTCTTGTTGCGGTCGGTAACGTCAGGGTTGTCAACCAGAAAGTCCTGATTTTCGAGCAAGGCCGTGATGCGCGCTTCGTCGTTTTTCGCAGGTGACAGGAAAAAGGTCTGGGACCCGGTTGCGCTCTTCTGATCGGACGAATTGGCATGAATCGAAATAAACAAGTCGCCGCGGGCGACATTGGCCAGTTGAGCGCGCTCCTCCAAACTGACATTCTTGTCTTCCCGGCGCGTCAGTACCGGCGTGAAGCGTTTGCTCTTTTCAAGAATTGTCTCCAGCCGCAGTGCGACATCGAAAACAACGTCTTTCTCTTTGAGGCCGTTTTTGCCAACCGCACCGTCTCGGTCGCCCCCATGGCCTGGATCGATGACGATAACATCAATCGGGTTGTATTCATCATGCCGCTGCAGGGTCGTGCTGTCTCCTGCCTGCGAAGCAAACGCGGTATTCTCGATAGAGATCTGTATCCGGTGCGGATCAGGAGTATAGTTGGCATGGAATTCGACAACATTCTCTCGGAGTTGTACCGACACCTGTGCGGAGTTGTTGAACTGGAAGGCGCGGACATTGATGATTTTCTCGTGCGGTTTTTTTCGCGTCAGACGGGGGACATCAACTCTACCGCCGTGGATCGTCACATTGACCCAATTGCCTTCGCTGACAAACACCTCGTAGTCAAGCTTCTTTGTCAACATGATCTCCAGCAAATCGCCGTTGACTTTGGTCATGAAGTTGACTCCCGACACATTGAAGCCCTCTTTGACGGCAGTGATCATTGCTTCATCATCATCGTAAACCAGCACCCGTTCAAGCACATCAGACAGCAGGAAAAGTGACTGTTGTACCGGCAGATACATTTCGTCGTTACGAAGAACGGGAGCATGTACCAGATTGTAATCGTTGCCTTCAACCTTGCACAGGTGCCGGGCGACTTCAAAACTCAGCCTCTTGTTGCCGAGGCTGACATCCAACTCCTTGTGTCCTTCCTTCCAATCGGTCTTCGCTCCGACGGCTGCAAACAAATCGGTCGCAGAGAGGTAGTCGATCTTGTCGATCATCAGCCGACGAATCGGCTGCGACTTACCAATTCCCTTGAGGGTGATTGTATCAGCATGTATCCCTGCTGCCAGGAAAAGCATCAGAAGAATGGCCTGTAGTTGTCTCATCTCGTTATTATACCGCGCGTCTACTTGCGACGTTCCTTCATCCGGCGGTCGAGTTCGCGGCGTACTTCCCGCTCCATTATGGCATCGCGTTTGTCATGGCTCTTTTTACCGCGTACCAGAGCTAACTCCACTTTGGCCACCTTGCCCTTGAAATAGGCCTTTAGCGGCACGAGGGTAAGTCCTCGCTCGACAGCGCGTTGGTACAGCTTGCGGATTTCTCGCCTGTGCATCAATAACTTGCGAACGCGATCAGGTTCATGATTGTGTACGTTGCCTTGATCGTACGCGGAGATATGGAACTTGTGAAGAAACAACTCCCCTTCCTCGATCACGGCGTAGCTATCCTGCATCTGCGCCTTACCGAGCCGCAGCGACTTGACTTCCGTACCGACCAACACAATGCCAACCTCGTAAGTGTCGAGAATCTCATATTCGTGCCGCGCTTTGCGGTTTTGCGCGATGAGCTTGAGCTCCGGTTTATCCATGAAACGATGATACAATACACAGCTGCAATCTGCAATTGGTTTTGGCGTTTGGGTAGCTTCCCGCTGAAGCTGATTGATTTGTGCAAGTTTAGCTTGACGAGAAAAACTCAGAAGATTATCGTTGACGGATTTGATATCTGGGCGTTGAGCGCGTCTTAAGCTGAGAATGAAAAAGACATATATCATACTATTCATCGTTTCCCTCGTCACACTCTTGGCGCCGATCGGCATCGGCGCGTCATTGACCGGTTATGTGTTTGACAAGTTCACCGATCAACCGCTGGCCAATGCGCTGGTTGCTGTTCAGGGAACGGGCCTCCAGGCCTTCACTGACAGCACCGGGCATTTTCAGTTTGCGAGTCTGGAGGGGGGCATCTACGACCTTGAGGCTACGCTGGGCAACTACTACCCCGGACATGTCAAACGGTTACGAGTTGGCACGCAGCAGGATCTTAAAGTTGAAATTGGCTTGAAGCCAATCACACCTGAAGACCACGCCAAAGGACCCAAGGCCGCTTTTCGGTATGGCATACTCTCGGGCATAATCACCGATGGAATCAACGGCGAACTCCTGCCGGGAGCGACCATCCAGATCAAGGAATTGGCAACTGGCACCAGCACCAAGCCAGATGGCAGTTTTGCTATCTCTCAGGTGAGGCCGGGACGGTACACTGTGGAGGTTTCGCTGATTGGGTACAAGCAGATCAAAAATTACGGCGTGGAAATCTATGCCGGTGATGAGACCAAGCTAGATTTCAAGCTGGAGCAGACCGTCAAACCGCTGGGCTTTGAGCAGATTGTTTACGGTGAGAAACCGCTGATGGATCCCACGAAGCCGGCGGCAGTGCGGTCGATTGAACCGCGAGACATCGCTCTCGGCACTGCGCGTGAAATAGGAGATATTATCAAGGACCTGCCCGGAGTAGTGGAAATCGACA